>NZ_JAICZW010000158.1 GCF_029057325.1 Bacteroides sp.
TTTTACTGAAATGAATTCGCAAATTTAACTCATCTTTTTAATTAATCGCAAGATAATGATAGAAAACTACACCTGAAACCTGTCAAACAGCACCCAAAACCTGCCAAAAGACACCCAAAAACTATCAATTGCCTGTTTATCCCCCAAAGAGTGTTTGAAATCCGCCCGTCGGTGACGCAGAACTTCCGTAAACTTGCAACACCAAACGATGGTAGAAGTCCCGGCAACGCGAACCTGCCAATCGATAAGGAAACAACATTTAAAACATTTAAAAACTTACCGATATGAACAATGCTACATTTACAAGAGACCTGCTTGACGTACAAAACGATTTATTACGTTTTGCCTACAATTTGACCGCCAACCGTGAAGATGCCAATGACCTGCTTCAAGAGACCTCTCTCAAGGCATTGGATAATGAAGACAAATATACCCCCGACACCAACTTCAAAGGATGGGTATATACTATTATGCGCAACATCTTCATCAACAACTATCGAAAAGTGGTGCGCGACCAGACGTTTGTCGATACCACCGACAACCTCTACCACCTGAGCCAATCGCAAGACAGCGGTTTCGAGAGCACCGAAAGTGCTTACGACCTGAAAGAGATGCGCCGCATCGTCAACGCACTGCCCACCGAATACCGCGTACCGTTCTCCATGCACGTATCAGGCTTCAAGTACCGCGAGATTGCAGAAAAGCTGGATTTGCCGTTGGGCACCGTCAAAAGCCGCATCTTCTTCACCCGGAAAAAATTGCAAGAAGAACTGAAAGACTTCAGATAAATATATGTCCGGATGGCAAATTATAAACTCATTCTTGCCTGTTGAGAGGAATCGGCCCGAACACGGAGCGATGTTTACGAATAAAATAACTCCCCCGCCCTCAAAATCAACTTCCGAATCCTTGAAAAGTAACTTCCGAACCGCCCACAAATAAGTGAGCCGTCTATAAGCAGCCCATGAGCTTTCTATATACAGCCCATGGGCTGTTTGCAAGCAGCCTATTGGCTGTCTGTAAACAGCCTACTTGTTTTCAAGCGGTTCGGAAGTTACTTTTCAAGGATTCGGAAGTTGTTTTCAGGAAGTATGAGAATGGTTCTCCACAACAGGAAGCACGAAGTCTCGGGAGGCGAGATACAAAGGATCCCGACATCGGCCATACCTCTTGAATTCCCCACCTGCAAAGCGTTTCAGAAGCCGCTTCATTATCAAACGAATAAGCTATCAACAAGGTGTTGAAAACTTCTTATAAAGATTTTGGTTAAAAGATTGTGGGGAATTGTGGGGAAATGTGTAATTTTACGGTCGCTTATATAATAAGGTAAAAAGTGATACAGTTTTTGGGTAATATCGAAGCTAAGACGGATGCCAAAGGAAGGGTGTTCATCCCGGCTACTTTTCGGAAACAGCTGCAGGCTGCGGCCGAAGAGAGACTCGTGTTGCGCAAAGATGTATATCAAGAGTGCCTGGTGCTCTATCCGGAAAGCGTATGGGTTGCGACGCAAAACCAACTCCGCCAACGGCTGAACAAATGGAACGCCAGGCAACAAATGATTTTCCGCCAGTTTGTAAGCGATGCAGAGGTGGTGGTTCCCGACGGGAACGGCCGCATCCTATTACCGAAACGCTACTTGCAGATGGCAGGCATACAAAACGATGTCCGCTTCATTGGGATGGACAACACCATCGAGATCTGGGCCAAAGAGCGCGCCGACCAGCCCTTCATGGATGCCGAAGCGTTCAGCGAAGCCCTTGGAGAGCTGTTGGGAGATGACAACCTATTTTGTGAAGCATAAACGAAGCATGATGAAAGAAGAGACAACATATCACATTCCCGTATTGCTGATGCCGAGTGTAGATGCCATGAACATCCGCCCAAACGGCACGTATGTGGACATGACCTTCGGCGGAGGAGGACACTCACGTGAGATTCTCTCCCGCCTGGAAGACGGCGGACAACTGCTGGGTTTCGACCAGGATGAGGACGCGGAGCGCAACGTCATGGACGACCCGCACTTCACGTTCGTGCGCAGCAACTTCCGCTACCTGCACAACTTCCTGCGCTATCATGGCATAGGACAGGTGGATGCCATCCTTGCCGACCTCGGCGTATCGTCCCATCACTTCGACGACAGCGAGCGCGGATTCTCGTTTCGCTTCGACGGCGCATTGGACATGCGCATGAACAAACGTGCGGGAATGACCGCCGCCGACATCGTAAACACCTACAGCGAGGAACGGCTTGCCGACATCTTCTACCTCTACGGCGAGCTGAAGAACAGCCGGAAACTGGCATCCGTCATCGTGAAGGCACGTTCGGCACAGAAGATTACGACCATCGGCGAATTTCTGAACACCGTCAAACCGCTCTTCGGACGTGAACGCGAGAAGAAGGAACTGGCAAAAGTGTTTCAGGCACTGCGCATCGAGGTCAACCAGGAGATGGAAGCACTGAAAGAGATGCTCTATGCCGCCACCGAAGCGTTAAAGCCGGGAGGACGGCTGGTGGTGATTACCTACCATTCGCTGGAAGACCGCATGGTAAAAAATATCATGAAAACGGGCAATGTGGAGGGCAAAGCGGAAAAAGATTTCTTCGGAAACGTGCAGACACCGTTCAGACTGGTCAACAACAAGGTGATTGTTCCCGACGAAGAGGAGATTGCACGCAACCCACGTTCGCGAAGCGCCAAACTGCGCATCGCAGAGAAGGTGGCACAAGATGACAACTAAAAAGAATGACAGAAGGAGAATATGGAAGAGAAAAAAAAGGAAAAGAAAAATAAACCCACCTCGCTGAAGAGCATTCTTGGCGGAGACATTCTGGCTACGGACTTCTTCCGTCGTCAGGCAGGATTACTGTTTCTCATCATTTTGCTTATCATTATCTATATCAACAACCGATATGAATGCCAAATGCAACTGATAGAGATAGACAATTTGAAGAAGGAACTGATAGACATCAAATATGACGCACTGACGCGCAGCTCGGAACTGATGGAACGCAGCCGCCAATCGCGCATCGAGGAGTACATCTCCACCAAAGAGAGCGACTTACAGACGTCCACCAATCCGCCGTACCTGATTAAGTGACAAGCAACGTGAGAAAAGAGTTTTAGAAAAAATCATAAATATCAAATTACAAACAACATTGGCTGTAAACAGAAAAAACATAATGACCCGTTACTTCTTCGTCGTCCTTCTCTTAGGACTGGTGGGGATAGCCATTGTCGTGAAAGGCGCACTAATCATGTTTGCCGAACGAAAATACTGGAACGACGTGGCCGACCGTTTCGTGAAGGAAAATGTAGCGGTAAAGCCCAACAGGGGAAACATTCTCTCCTCGGACGGGAAACTGATGGCAAGCTCACTGCCCGAATACAAAATCTTCATGGACTTCATGTCCGGCGAACGGGACGAGAAACGACGCAAGAAGGACCAGCAGCGCAAGGACTCTATCTGGAAGGCCAACTTCGATTCCATCTGCATCGGGTTGCACCAGATTTTCCCGGACGTCAGCGTGGCGACCTTCAAAAGCCACCTACGCAAGGGACGGGAGATGAAGAGCCGGAACTACCACATCCTGCCCAACCGCAACAGACGCATCTCTTACATCCAATATAAAGAGGCGAAACGGTTGCCGGTGTTCAAAATGAACAAATACAAAGGCGGGTTCCACGAACAGATATACAACCAGCGCAAGAAGCCGTTCGGCTCTCTGGCCTCCCAAACCCTGGGCCGCCTCTACGCCGACACCGCCAAAGGTGCCCGCAACGGCATCGAGCTTGCCTTCGACACGCTGCTGAAAGGACGCGACGGAATCACCCACCGCCAAAAAGTGATGAACAAATACCTGAACATCGTCGATATCCCGCCGGTGGACGGCTGCGACATCATCTCCACCATCGACGTGGGCATGCAGGACATCTGCGAGAAAGCACTGGTGGACAAATTGAAGGAAATCAACGGCAACGTGGGAGTGGCGGTACTGATGGAAGTGGCTACCGGCGAGGTGAAGGCCATCGTCAACATGATGAAGGCAAATGACGGCAACTACTACGAAATGAACAGCAACGCCATCAGCGATATGCTGGAACCGGGCTCCACCTTCAAGACCGCCTCCATCATGGTGGCATTGGAAGACGGCAAGATAACTCCCGACACCGAAGTGGACACCGGCAACGGCATCATGAACATGCACGGCAGCAAGATGAGGGACCACAACTGGCACCGCGGCGGCTATGGCAAAATCGACGTGACCCGCATCCTGGAAGTGTCGTCTAACATTGGTGTCTCCTACCTCATTGACAAATACTACAAGGACAATCCGCAGAAATTTGTGGACGGACTGAAACGGATGAGCATCGACCAGCCGCTCCATTTGCAAATCGGCGGCGAAGGAAAACCGAATATCAAGGGGCCCAAGGAGCGCTACTTTGCCAAGACCACCTTGCCATGGATGAGCATCGGCTACGAGACACAAGTGCCGCCCCTCAACATACTGACGTTCTACAACGCCATTGCTAACGACGGCGTCATGGTCCGTCCCAAGTTTGTGAAAGCGGCGGTGAAAGACGGCGAAATTGTGAAAGAGTTTCCCACGGAAGTCATCAATCCCAAGATATGCTCCGACCGCACGCTGACGCAAATCCGGGATATCCTGCAGAAAGTAGTGTCGCAAGGATTGGCAAAACCGGCGGGCAGCAAGCAATTCTCCGTATCGGGCAAGACAGGCACGGCACAAATCTCACAAGGAGCGGCCGGATATAAATCCGGCCGGACGAACTACCTTGTCAGCTTCTGCGGCTACTTCCCATCGGAAGCACCGAAATACAGTTGCATCGTCTCCATCCAGAAACCGGGACTTCCCGCTTCGGGAGGTCTGATGGCGGGCAGCGTCTTCGGAAAGATTGCAGAACGGGTATATGCCAAAAATTTGCGTTTCGACATACGCAGTGCTATAGACAGCACCACCAACGTCATCCCGCCCGTCAAGGCAGGAGAAATGAACGAAGCGTTGCTCGTGCTGAACGAACTGGAAGTTCCGGTACAGGAACAGTTCTCCGGACAGAAAAAGAAAGAGCGGTGGGGGCACAGCCAAGCCGCCCCGACGGCCGTCATTCTGAAAGACAAGGAATTATCGACAAATGTCGTGCCCAGTGTCATCGGCATGGGAGCGAAGGATGCCGTATATCTGCTGGAAAGCAAAGGACTGAAGGTGAAGCTGCAGGGCGTAGGGCGGGTGAAAAGCCAGTCCATAGCCACCGACAGCCGAATCGTGAAAGGACAAACCATCCTCTTGACACTGCGTTGACGCAAAAAGATGATAAAGGAATCGAATAAGAAGAAAACAAAAAGAAAGAACTTATGAAATTAAGTGATTTGTTGAAAACAATACAGCCGGTCCAGATAACCGGAAATACGGACATAGACATCACAGGAGTGAACATCGACTCCCGCCTGATAGAAAACGGGCACCTGTTTATGGCTATGCGAGGCACGCAAACCGACGGGCACGCCTATATTCCGGCAGCCATCACCAAAGGGGCGGTGGCGGTGCTGTGCGAAGAGATGCCGGAAGAAGTGAAGACCAATATTACCTATATAATAGTAAAGGACAGCGAAGATGCCGTAGGAAAAGTGGCGACCACCTTCTACGGCGATCCTACTTCCAAGATGGAGCTTGTGGGCGTGACCGGCACCAACGGGAAAACGACCACCGCTACCTTATTATATAATGTATTCCGCCGCTTCGGTTACAAGGTAGGGCTCATCTCCACCGTATGCAACTACATCGACGACCTCCCCGTGCCGACCGAACACACCACTCCGGACCCGATTACCCTGAACCGCCTGCTTGGCGAAATGGCAGACTCCGGATGCAAGTACGCCTTTATGGAGGTCAGCTCCCACTCCATCGCACAGAAGCGCATCAGCGGCCTGAAGTTTGCCGGCGGCATCTTCACCAACCTGACCCGCGACCATCTGGACTATCACAAAACGGTGGAGAACTACCTCAAAGCCAAAAAGAAATTCTTCGACGACATGCCGAAAGAGGCTTTCAGTCTGACCAACTTGGATGATAAAAACGGACTCGTAATGACCCAAAACACCCGTTCAAAGGTATATACCTACTCCTTGCGCAGCCTCAGCGATTTTAAGGGAAAAGTATTGGAGTCGCATTTTGAAGGCATGTTGCTCGACTTCAACAAGCACGAACTGGCCGTGAACTTCATCGGGAAATTCAACGCCTACAACCTGCTGGCGGTATTCGGCGCAGCCGTACTGCTTGGCAAGAAGGAAGAAGACGTGCTGGTAGCCCTCAGTACCCTACATCCGGTAGCCGGACGTTTCGATGCTATCCGTTCGCCCAAAGGTTTTACCGCCATCGTGGACTACGCCCACACGCCGGATGCCTTGGTCAACGTGCTGAACGCCATCCACGGGGTGCTGGAAGGGAAAGGGAAGGTCATCACCGTGGTAGGTGCAGGCGGCAACCGCGACAAGGGCAAACGCCCCATCATGGCCAAAGAATCGGCCCGCCTCAGCGACCGCGTCATCATCACCTCCGACAATCCGCGCTTCGAAGAGCCGCAAGACATCATCAACGATATGCTGGCGGGTCTGGACAAGGACGACATGCAGAAAACCATCAGCATCACCGACCGCCGCGAAGCCATCAAGACCGCCTGTATGCTGGCACAGCCGGGCGACGTAGTTCTTGTGGCAGGCAAAGGACATGAGAACTATCAGGAGATAAAAGGAGTGAAACATCACTTCGATGATAAAGAGATTTTAAATGAGATGATGAGGTAATGTGCATATTATCTCATTGACACATTAACCATATTAGCACATTAAAAATATGTTATACTATCTATTTCAATGGTTGGACCAATATGATTTTCCCGGTGCGGGCATGTTCAGCTATACATCGTTCCGGTCGCTGATGGCAATCATTCTGGCACTGCTCATTTCAAGCATTTGGGGGGACAAATTCATCGACCTGCTGAAACGGAAGCAAATTACCGAGACCCAACGCGATGCCAGCATCGATCCGTTCGGGGTAAACAAGGTGGGTGTTCCCAGTATGGGGGGTGTCATCATTATCTTTGCCATCCTCATTCCTTGCCTGTTGCTGGGCAGACTGACGAATATCTATATGATATTGATGCTTGTCACTACCGTATGGTTAGGCTCCCTTGGATTCGCCGATGACTACATCAAGATATTCAAGAAGGATAAGGAAGGCTTACACGGCAAGTTCAAGATCATCGGGCAAGTAGGTTTGGGACTCATTGTAGGTCTGACACTCTACTTCAGCCCGCAAGTGGTAATCCGCGAAAACATAGAGACACGGAAAACGAACGGGCAGATAGAGGTGGTACACGCCGCTAAAGAAATCAAAGCTACCCAGACCACCATCCCGTTCTTCAAAAGCAACAACCTGGATTATGCCGATTTTGTCGGCTTTATGGGCAAACACGCCCAATCGGTCGGCTGGATATTGTTTGTCATTGTCACCATATTCGTGGTGACAGCTGTTTCAAACGGCGCCAACCTGAACGACGGCATGGACGGTATGGCGGCCGGTAACTCCGCCATCATCGGATTGACGCTGGGAATACTGGCTTACGTCTCCAGCCACATCGAGTATGCCGGCTATCTGAACATCATGTATATTCCCGGTTCCGAAGAGTTGGTTGTATTCATCTGTGCCTTCATCGGCGCACTGATAGGCTTTCTGTGGTACAACGCCTATCCCGCCCAGGTCTTCATGGGCGACACGGGCAGCCTGACCATCGGAGGAATCATCGCTGTATATGCCATCATCATCCACAAGGAGCTGCTGATACCCATTCTTTGCGGTGTCTTCCTAGTAGAGAATCTGTCGGTCATTCTGCAACGTTACTACTACAAGGCAGGCAAACGGAAAGGTGTGAAGCAACGCCTTTTTAAGCGGGCACCGATACACGACCACTTCCGCACCGGAATGAGCCTGGTGGAACCGGGCTGCAAAGTGGTATTTACCAAACCGGACAAACTATTCCACGAATCTAAAATCACCATCCGCTTCTGGATTGTGACGATTGTACTGGCAGCAATAACGATTATAACATTGAAAATAAGATGAGAAGATTTCAGATTTATATCGTGAAAACATAAAACGGTAATTCATCAATCTGAAATCATCAATCTAAAATGATAAATCCGAAATAAAGAAAATGAATAGAATTGTTGTATTAGGAGCAGGCGAAAGCGGAGCGGGAGCTGCCGTATTAGCCAAAGTGAAAGGTTTCGACACGTTCGTTTCCGACATGTCCGCCATTAAAAACAAATACAAGGAACTGCTAAACAAGTATGGCATCGCTTGGGAAGAGGGGTGCCACACGGAAGAACTGATACTGAATGCCGATGAAGTGGTAAAAAGCCCCGGCATACCCAACGATGCGCCGCTCATCCTGAAACTGAAGGAACAGGGCACGCCCGTCATCTCTGAGATAGAGTTCGCGGGACGCTACACGAATGCCAAGATGATATGTATCACCGGATCGAACGGTAAGACCACAACCACCTCGCTCATCTACCACATTTTCAAGAGTGCCGGACTGAACGTAGGCCTTGCCGGAAATATAGGCAACAGCCTTGCCTTACAGGTGGCTACGGAGCAGCACGACTACTACGTGATAGAGCTTAGCTCGTTCCAACTGGACAACATGTACAGATTCCGTGCCAACATTGCCGTACTGATGAACATCACACCCGACCATCTGGACCGCTACGACCACTGCATGCAGAACTACGTTGATGCCAAATTCCGCATCACACAGAACCAGACACCGGAAGATGCCTTCATCTTCTGGAACGACGACCCCATCATCAAGCGCGAACTTGCCAAGCATGGCCTGAAAGCGCAGCTCTATCCGTTTTCTGCCGTCAAGAAAGACGGTGTCATCGCCTACGTGGAAGACGGAGAAATAGAAATCAATGCCCCCGTTGCCTTCAACATGGAACAAGAGGAGCTGGCATTGCGCGGCACACACAACCTGTATAACTCTCTGGCTGCCGGTATATCCGCCAACCTTGCCGGCATCCAAAAAGAACACATCCGCAAGGCACTGTCAGATTTCAAAGGCGTAGAACATCGGCTGGAAAAAGTGGCTACTGTACGCGGCATACACTTCATCAACGATTCCAAAGCGACAAACGTGAATTCCTGCTGGTATGCCCTGCAAAGCATGACCACCAAGACCATACTCATTTTAGGAGGAAAGGACAAAGGAAACGACTATACGGAGATTGAAGACCTGGTACGTGAGAAGTGTTCCGCCCTTGTCTATTTAGGATTGCACAATGAGAAGTTGCACGACTTCTTCGACCGCCTCGGATTGCCCGTCGCCGATGTGCAGACCGGCATGCAGGATGCTGTGGAAGCCGCCTACAAACTGGCAAAGAAGGGCGAGACCGTATTGCTCAGTCCTTGTTGCGCCAGCTTCGATCTCTTCAAAAGCTACGAAGACCGGGGAGACCAATTTAAAGCTTGCGTCAGGGCACTCTAACTTTTAGGTAACAAGTTTACAAGTCAACAAGGCTACAAGGCTGATTCCCTTGTCAACTCGTCAACTAACAACTTAAATTATTAATTCTTAATTTGCGAAGCATTGGATTTATTAAAAAGCATATTCAAAGGCGATAAAGTGATTTGGATTATCTTCCTTTTCCTTTGTCTCATCTCCATCATAGAGGTGTTCAGCGCGGCCAGTACACTGACCTACAAAAGCGGAGATCAGTGGGGACCTATCACGCAACACAGCATCCTGCTGATGGTAGGGGCGGTTATCGTGGTATTGGTGCATAACATACCCTACAAGTGGTTCCAGATGTTCCCGGTATTCCTGCTGCCGATCTCCATCTTTTTGTTGTTCTTCGTCATGCTGATGGGGTTCATCACCGGCGACCGCGTGAATGGCGCTTCTCGCTGGATGACGTTCATGGGTATCCAGTTCCAACCTTCTGAAATAGCCAAAATGGCTGTTGTGATTGTCACCGCTTACCTGTTGTCAAGGGGACAGAACGAGGACGGAGCCAGTCCGAAAGCTTTCAAACGCATCATGATCATCACCTGCATCGTCTGCGGGCTTATCCTACCGGAGAACTACTCAACAGGAATGCTGCTTTTCGGAACGGTTTATCTGATGATGTTCATCGGACGGGTATCCGCCAAGAAACTGCTAATATTAGGAGGGGGCATTGCTGCTTTTATAGTGATATTCGTCACATTCCTGCTTGCCACGCCGGACAAGACACTCGAAAAGATACCGATGGGACACCGCTTCACTACCGTGAAGTCACGCATCGCCAACTTCACCAACAAGGACAAAGTACCCGCCGCCAAGTTTGACATCGACGGAGACGCCCAAGTAGCTCACGCCCGCATCGCCGTCGCCACCAGCAACGTCGTAGGCAAAGGACCGGGCAACTCCATACAGCGCGACTTCTTGAGCCAAGCTTTTTCCGATTTCATCTATGCCATCATCATCGAAGAATTGGGACTGATAGGCGGCGCTTTTATCGTGTTCCTCTACATCTGCCTGCTGGTTCGTGCAGGACGTATCGCCAAGAAATGCGACCGGACCTTCCCCGCTTTCCTCGTCACCGGCATAGCGCTGTTGCTCGTCACGCAAGCGATGTTCAATATGATGGTTGCCGTAGGATTAGCTCCTGTCACAGGACAGCCGCTACCGCTTATCAGCAAGGGCGGAACCTCCACATTCATCAACTGCGCCTATATCGGCATGATACTAAGTGTAAGCCGCTATACCGCCAAACTGCAAGAACAGGAGATGCAAGATGCACAAATACCGGCACAGATTGCATCCAACAATAGTGAAGAGGTGACACTCCCCATTGATAGCGATGCGCAAGTAGCTGCCGACCCGACATCCAAGATGCTGAACAGCGATACCGAATTTGAATAGGGAAGCCGCTCCCCCGGCCCCTCCCCTATAGAGAGGAAAGAAAGGGATGAGGGGGAATTTATAAAACAAGAATGAAGAAACAAAAAGGATATGAAAAAGGATCTAAACAACCATACAAGCAAAAGTAACTCTACCCCCCTCCCTACGGGGAAGGGGCAGGGGGAGAGGCTGACAGGACTTCGCATCATCATCAGCGGAGGAGGAACCGGAGGCCACATTTTCCCGGCTGTCTCCATCGCCAACGCCATCAAAGAGTTACGCCCCGATGCGGAAATTCTGTTCGTGGGTGCCGAAGGAAGAATGGAAATGCAGCGTGTGCCCGATGCCGGTTATAAGATTATCGGACTGCCCGTTGCCGGATTCGACCGCAAACGGTTGTGGAAGAACTTTGCCGTACTGGTGAAACTGATGCGCAGTCAATGGAAAGCACGCAGCATCATCAAGAAGTTCCGCCCGCAAGTAGCAGTAGGCGTAGGCGGCTATGCCAGCGGCCCCACCCTGAAGACTGCCGGAATGATGGGAATTCCCACACTGATACAGGAACAGAACTCCTACGCCGGTGTCACCAACAAGCTGCTTGCCAAGAAAGCCCGTAAAATTTGTGTGGCATACGACGGCATGGAGAAATTCTTCCCTGCAGAAAAAATCATCATGACAGGCAATCCGGTACGCCAAAACCTGCTCAATCACTCCATTTCACACGAAGAAGCCGTCCGCTCCTTCGGGCTGAGCCCGGAAAAGAGAACCATCCTCATACTGGGAGGAAGTTTAGGAGCACGCACCATCAACCAGACACTGACAAACGGATTGGAAATCATTCGCACCAATCCCGACATACAGTTCATCTGGCAAACGGGAAAGATATACATCGAACAGGTCAAAGAAGCGATTGCCGCCACTACCGGAGAAACCGTCAACCAACCGAACATCCAGGCCATTCCCAACCTATATGTGACGGACTTCATCAAGGATATGGCAAGTGCATACGCAGCCGCCGATCTTGTGATTTCACGTGCCGGCGCAGGTTCCATCTCGGAATTTTGCCTCTTGCACAAACCGGTAATCCTGGTTCCTTCGCCCAACGTGGCAGAAGATCATCAGACCAAGAACGCATTGGCATTGGTCAACAAAGATGCCGCCATCTACGTGAAGGACGTGGAAGCAAAGGAACAACTGCTGCCGACAGCCTTGGAAACAATTGCCGACACCGGGAAACTGGAAAGTCTGAGCGAGCACATCGCCCGATTGGCATTGCCCGACTCGGCAAGCATTATCGCAAAAGAAGTATTGAAATTAATTGAGAAATAACAATTGACAATGAATATCGAAACCATCAAATCTGTATATTTCGTCGGTGCCGGGGGCATCGGCATGAGCGCCCTGATACGCTATTTCCTGTCGAAAGGGAAAAGCGTGGCCGGCTACGACCGCACACCGAGTGAACTGACCGAACGTCTGATTACGGAAGGTGCGCAAATTCATTACGAGGAAAGCATCGACCTGATTCCCGAAAACTGCCGGGACAAGGCAAGCACACTGGTGGTTTATACCCCCGCCGTTCCGCAAGAACATGCCGAACTGGCTTATTTCCGCGAAAACGGCTTCGAAATAGAGAAACGTTCTCAAGTGCTGGGCATCATCACACGCAGTAGCAAAGGAGTATGCGTAGCGGGTACACATGGCAAAACCACCACCAGCACCATGGCGGCGCACTTGTTACACCAGTCTCATGTAGGATGTACGGCATTCCTTGGGGGAATCTCCAAAAACTATGGGACAAACCTGTTGCTCTCTTCCACCAGCCCCTATACCGTTATCGAGGCTGACGAATTCGACCGTTCTTTCCACTGGCTGTCGCCTTGGGCAAGTGTCATCACCGCCACCGACCCCGACCATCTGGACATCTACGGCACGAAGGAGGCCTATCTGGAGAGCTTCCGCCACTACACCACACTTATCCAACCAGGCGGCGCACTGATTATCCACAAGGGATTGGAGATGAAACCCGATGTGCAACCGGACGTGACCACCTATACCTACTCGCGTGACGAAGGAGATTTCCATGCCGAAAACATCTGCATCGGCAACGGCGAGATATTCATAGACTTCGTCGCCCCCGACACACGCATCAACCATATACAATTAGGTGTACCCGTCGGCATCAACATCGAAAACGGTGTGGCAGCTATGGCGCTTGCCCACCTCAGCGGCGCTACCGACGAGGAGATCAAGCAAGGCATGGCTACGTTCCGTGGTGTGGACCGCCGTTTCGACTTCAAGCTGAAGAACGACCAAGTCGTATTCCTCAGCGACTACGCCCATCATCCGGCAGAAATAGCCCAAAGCGTAAAGTCCATCCGCGAATTGTACCGGGACAAGAAGATAACCGCCATCTTCCAGCCCCACCTCTACACGCGCACCCGTGACTTCTACCAAGACTTTGCCGACAGCCTCTCCCTGCTGGACGAAGTAATCCTGACGGAAATCTATCCGGCACGCGAACAACCGATTCCGGGCGTAACCAGCCAATTGATTTATGACAACCTGCGTCCGAACATTGAAAAATGTATCTGTAAGAAAGAAGATGTCCTGAACCTGCTCTCACAAAAGCACATCGAAGTGCTCATCGTATTGGGAGCCGGCGACTTAGACAACTATGTTCCCGAAATCACCGAACTGCTTAAATCAAGAATGACAAATGATTAAAAGGATCCTGCTTTCCATCGTACTGTTGCTCGTCATCGTTTATCTGGCAATGGCCATCACCGCTTTCAACCGAAAGCCGGTATCCTTGGTGTGTTCCGACGTGGAGTTAGTGATAAAAGATACAATCTATGCTGGCTTCATTACGAAAAAGGAGGTGATCACCATACTGGAGAAGAAAGGCATCAGCCCCATCGGAAAAGAACTGGACAACATACGCACCCGAGCATTGGAGCAAGAACTTGGCAAACATCCCCTCATAGACCAAGTGGAGTGCTACAAGACTCCAAGCGGCAAGATAGGCATCGAGATGACCCAACGCATCCCCATCCTGCGCGTAATGAGTGCCAACGGCGAAAACTACTATCTGGACAACAAAGGAACCGTGATGCCCCCCGATGCCAAATGCATCGCACACCTTGCCATCGTGACCGGAAATGTAGAAAAGTCATTTGCTATGAGGGATTTATATAAGTTTGGTGTATTTTTGCAGAACAATTCCTTCTGGAATGCGCAAATCGAGCAAATCCACGTACTGCGTGGCAAAAACGTAACGCTGGTGCCACGGGTTGGCGACCACCTCATCTATTTAGGCAAGCTGAATGGATTTGAGAATAAGCTGAAACGCGTAAAAGCATTCTACGAGAGAGGCTTGAATCAAGTGGGCTGGAACAAATACTCCTGCATCAACGTTGAATTTGACAACCAGATTATCTGCACGAAGAGGGAGTAGAGGGATTTACTATCTGACAATTGACTGTTTACGATTGAATAGCCGATTGAGTAATCCCCCAAAAAATAATATATAGTAAATTGTAAATCGTAAAATAGTAAATAAACAAATATGGCAACAACAGATTTTATCGCCGCTATCGAGTTAGGCTCTTCCAAAATTTCCGGCATCGCAGGAAAGAAGGAGAATGACGGAGGCATCCGTGTGTTGGCTTACGCGTGCGAAGAGGCAGCCTCATCCATATATAAAGGAGCTGTTTACAACGTTGACAAAGCAGCACAAGCATTGACTTCCATCATCAACAAACTGGAAGAACAACTGAACAACTCCATAGCCAAGGTATATGTAGGCATCAGCGGACAATCGCTGCGCACCGTCAGAAATGCGGTCAGCCGCACATTGGACGAGGAGAGCATCATCTCGCAAGAGCTGATAGACGAAATTTGTGACGAGAACCGCAACAACCCGCTGGTAGATATGTGCATATTGGATGTCGCTCCGCAAGAATACAAGATAGACAATGCACAGCACATCGAACCCATCGGCGTCACCGGCAAGGACATCACCGGACAATTCCTCAACATCGTGGCACGCTCCTCGCTGAAGAAAAATCTGGAATACAGCTTCGAACAAGCCAAAATAGAGATTGCCGACGACCTGCTGGTAGCCCCGCTGGCATTGGCAAAAGCCGTGCTGACCGAAAACGAGATGCGGGCAGGCTGTGCGCTGGTGGACTTCGGAAGCGCCACCACCACCATCTCCATCTACAAGAACAACATCCTGCGCTACCTATGTGTGCTGCCGTTGGGTGGCAACAACATCACCCACGACATCACCTTCCTGCAAATGGAGGAAGAAGATGCCGAAAAACTGAAACTGAAATACGGAGATGCCCTCTACGAAGCGGAAACGAACGACGATGAAGAGGCACCCGCCCAGTGCACGCTGGAAGACGGGCGGACGTTTGAACTGGAACTGCTGAACAACATCATCAGTGCCCGTACCGAAGAGATTCTGGCCAACGTATGGAACCAACTGCAACTCTCCGGCTATGAAGACAAGCTCTATGCAGGCATAGTCTTTACCGGCGGCGGCTCCAACCTGAAAAACTTGGAAAGGGCTTTCCGCAGAATCAGCAAGATGGAGAAGGTAAAAACCGCCAAATCCATACTTCCCACCGTACATCTCTTCAACAACGAACCGCGAAAAGACGGCACGCACAACACCCTGCTCGCCCTGCTCCTGACAGGAAAGGAGAACTGCTGCCTGCAAGAGGTGAAACCGGCACAACCCGTCACTCCGCCGCAACAGCTCAACGTGTTCGGCAACGATGAAATGCCGACACAGCAGGCACGCACCGAAGAAGGAACAAATGCCCAAGGAACAGATAAAAATACCGGAAAGGGAACAGATAAAAGTACTGAAAAGGGAACAAATAAAAGTACTGGAAAAGGGACAGGGAAAAGTACCGGAAAGGGAAAAGCCCCCAACCCCAACACAAAGCCCGGAGGAAAAGGAGGAGTCTTTTCAGGAATCGGAAGAGCTTTTGCAAGATTCGCCGGTGACATATTCGATGATGACGATATAAAGTAACAATGTAAAATCAGAAAAATCTATTGATTATGGACGATATAGTACAATTCGACTTCCCGACCGATTCTCCCAAAATCATCAAAGTAATCGGTGTGGGCGGAGGTGGCGGAAACGCCGTGAACCACATGTATAGAGAAGGTATCAAAGACGTGGCTTTCGTTGTTTGCAACACCGACCGCAAAGCGCTGGAGGAATCCCCCGTCCCCGTAAAACTGCAATTAGGCCACGAAGGACTGGGAGCCGGAAACCGACCCAATAAAGCCAAAGAAGCCACCGAAGAAAGTATCGAAGAGGTACAGAAGATGCTGAACGACGGCACCAAGATGGTATTCATCACAGCCGGAATGGGAGGCGGAACAGGAACCGGAGCCGCACCCACCATTGCCCACATCGCCAAAGATATGGAGATTCTGACAGTGGGCATCGTCACCATTCCTTTCCGATGGGAAGGGGACAAGAAGATAGACCAGGCACTGGACGGTGTAGAGGAAATCAGCAAGCACGTAGATGCCCTGCTGGTCATCAACAACGAGAAATTGGGCGAGATCTACCCCGACCTCTCCGTAAAGACCGCGTTTGCCCGTGCCAACGACACCCTGCTGGTAGCCGCCAAGAGCATCGCCGAAATCATCACCATGCGAGGCATCATCAACCTCGACTTCAACGACGTGAAGACAGTGATGAAGGACGGCGGCGTGGCCATCATGAGCACCGGCTACGGCGAAGGAGAGAACCGCGTCAGCGAAGCCATCAAGAACGCGCAACACTCGCCCCTACTGAACAACAACGACATCTTCAACTCGCGGAAAGTGTTGCTCAACATCTCCTACAGCCCCGACCACGAACTGATGATGAGCGAAATGGACGAGGTGAAAGAGTTCATGAACCGCTTCAACCGCGACTTCGAGACCAAATTCGGTATGGCGGAAGAAGAAGCACTGGGCGAGAAAGTGAAAATCACCCTGCTCGCCACCGGCTTCGGCATCCAGGACATCCACATCAAGGAGATGGACGAGCGCATCGCCAACCAGACCGTCGAAGAACAGCAACGCCTTGCCGAACTGGAGGAACAGGAGGAACAGCGCCGCACCCGCCGCGAAGGATACTACGGCAAAGACCTCAACGCACGCTCGCTGCACACACGCCGCCGCCACATCTACCTCTTCAGCCCCGAAGACATGGACAACGCCGGCATCGTCAGCATGGTGGAAGAGTCGCCCACCTACCTGAGAGACAAGAGTACGCTGAACAACATCAAGTTCAAGGCAGAACAGGAAAGGCAACTTGCCACCGAAGCGGCGCAAGAGACAGAGAACAGCACAATGGGCATCATCACCTTCTGACCCATAAATCTGAAATCACAAATCTAAAATCATAAATCTGAAAATGGATCTATTTGAGAAAGTCAGCGAAGACATTAAAAACGCGATGAAAGCCAAAGACAAAGTGGCTCTCGAGACTCTGAGAAACGTAAAGAAAGTATTCCTTGAAGCAAAGACCGCTCCCGGATCCAACGACACCCTGAGTGATGCGGACGCTTTGAAGATTATCCAAAAACTGACCAAGCAGGGCAAGGATGCCGCCGAAATCTACGTGCAGCAAGGCCGCCAAGACCTAGCCGATGCCGAACTGGCACAAGTAAAAGTAATGGAAGCCTACCTGCCCAAGCAAATGACTCCCGAAGAACTGGAAGCGGCCCTGAAGGAAATCATCGCCGAAGTGGGCGCCACCAGCGGCAAGGAGATGGGCAAAGTGATGGGTGTAGCCAGCAAAAAGCTCGCCGGACTTGCCGAAGGCCGTGCCATCTCAGCCAAAGTGAAAGAACTGCTGGGATAAAAAAGAAAACGCTTTTCTTGTTATAGAAGCCGTGCTTCAACAGATGTTCCTT
The DNA here is from genome assembly GCF_029057325.1 of Bacteroides sp. Taxonomy (GTDB): domain Bacteria; phylum Bacteroidota; class Bacteroidia; order Bacteroidales; family Bacteroidaceae; genus Bacteroides. Next base: position 17,902 of record NZ_JAICZW010000158.1, read on the forward strand.
CCGGAAAGAAGTTTGTTGAAGCGCGGTTTTTCCGTCTCAGACCGAATACGCTGATTATCAGCCACAAATAGACTAACTGACAGACACTTGTGTCCAACGTGACAAACACTTGTGTCTGTCACGTCAGACACTGGACTTCTGGAAGACAGACACAAGTGTCTGTCAAACCGGGAAATAATGGAGTGGAAATACTCCTCAATTCCGCGATTATAAGAAGGAAATCTCACAACATTATATGCATCTTTCAGCAAGAAAATAAGGCTAAAATATCCAATAACAGAAAACTATTATAATACAAACACAACACAAAGTTTTCCATTTTAAAAAATAAATCATTATACTACAATATATTAGCACTTTTTAAATACAGAAAAGTTTCCCAAAAAGAAAAACCTATCAATAATAATCATACCTTTGTTCCGGAAATCAACCCATAACATAGGAACTTAAAAGCATGATACAGACAGTAGTCAAAAGAGACGGACGAATCGTCGGATTCAACGAAGAGAAAATAGCCACGGCCATCCGCAAGGCTATGCTGCATACAGACAAAGGTGAAGACCTGCAACTGATACGCCGGATTACAGACCACGTCTCTTTCAAAGGAGACGCACAAATGACGGTGGAAGCCATTCAAGATTTGGTGGAACTGGAACTGATGGAGAGCAGCCGCAAGGACGTGGCACAAAAATACATAGCCTACCGCAACCGGCGAAGCATCGCCCGCAAGGCAAAAACACGCGACATATTCCTGGAAATCATCAACATCAAGTCCAATGACATCACGCGCGAAAACGCCAACATGAACACCGACACCCCGGCAGGCATGATGATGAAATTTGCCAGCGAGACCACCAAACCTTTCGTGGACGACTACCTGCTGAGCCAGGAAGCACTGGACGCCGTCAGCCACAACTACCTGCACATCCACGACAAGGATTACTACCCTACCAAAAGCCTGACGTGCGTGCAACATCCATTGAACCACATCCTGGAACGCGGCTTCTCCGCAGGTCATGGCGAATCGCGCCCCGCCAAACGCATCGAGACGGCAAGCATCTTAGGATGCATCTCACTGGAAACAGCCCAAAACGAAATGCACGGCGGACAGGCCATCCCTGCATTCGACTTCTATCTGGCCCCCTACGTGCGCTACAGCTACATCGAAGAGATAAAGAACCTGGAGGAATTGAACGGCAAGGACTATTCCCACCTGTATCAAAAAGAACTGACCGACTACCTGCAACAGCCGCTGGACGGGCTGACGGATGAGAAGCGCATCGTCCAATACGCAGTCAACAAAACCGTGGCACGCGTACACCAAGCAATGGAGGCGTTCATCCACAACATGAACACCATCCACTCGCGCGGCGGAAATCAAGTGGTGTTCAGCTCCATCAACTACGGAACAGACACCTCGGCAGAGGGGCGCTGCGTCATCCGCGAACTGCTGAAAAGCACTTACCAAGGAGTGGGAAACGGTGAGACCGCCATCTTCCCCATCCAGATATGGAAGAAGAAACGAGGCGTGAGCTACCTGCCCGAAGACCGCAATTACGACCTCTACCAACTGGCCTGCAAAGTGACGGCACGCCGGTTCTTCCCCAACTTCCTGAACCTCGACGCCACCTTCAACCAAAACGAGGAGTGGAAAGCCGACGACCCGAAACGCTACGAGCACGAAGTAGCCACCATGGGATGCCGCACCCGCGTATTTGAGAACCGCTTCGGAGCAAAAACCTCCATCGGACGAGGGAACCTCTCCTTCTCCACCATCAACATCGTGCGCCTCGCCATCGAGTGCATGGAGATTGAAGACAAGGAACAACGCATCGCCCGGTTCTTCGCCAAGCTGGATGCCATGCTTGAAACCACCGCACGCCAACTGCACGAACGCCTGGAGTTCCAGAAAACCGCTTTCGCCAAACAATTCCCATTGCTGATGTCCGCCTTGTGGACCGGTTGCGAGAGACTGAAGCCGAACGACACCATCGCCTCCATCATCAACCAAGGAACGCTGGGCATCGGCTTTATCGGACTGGCCGAATGCCTCATGGCACTGGTCGGAAAGCACCACGGAGAATCGGAAGAGGCACAGGCCTTAGGCTTGCGAATCGTGGCCTATATGCGCGACCGCGCCAATCGGTTCTCCGATCAATACCAACACAACTACAGCGTACTTGCCACCCCCGCCGAAGGACTTTCGGGAAAGTTCACACGCATAGACCGCAAGCAGTTCGGCATACTGCCGGGCATCACGGACCGCGACTACTACACCAACTCCAACCACGTGCCCGTATATTATAAATGTAGCGCGCGCCACAAGGCTGAAGTAGAAGCCCCCTACCACGACCTCACCCGTGGCGGACATATCTTCTACGTAGAACTGGACGGAGACGCCACCCACAATCCAGAAGCCATCATGCGGGTAGTGGACATGATGGACAGCTACAACATCGGGTACGGCTCTGTGAACCACAACCGCAACCGCTGCCTGGAGTGTGGCTACGAAAACTCCACCCCGCACCTGGAAGTGTGTCCGAAATGCGGTAGCACCCACATCGACAAGCTGCAACGCATCACCGGCTATCTGGTGGGAACTACCGACCGCTGGAACCACGCGAAGTTGGCGGAACTGAACGACCGTATAACACACGATTAATTTTTTTAATGCTCAACTTTTAATTCTCCATTTAAAAAAGTGCTTTCTATTCTTGACATTTTAGAAGATACCACGGTGGACGGTCCGGGATTCCGGACCGCCATCTACGCCGCCGGATGCCCCAACGGCTGTCCCGGTTGCCACAACCCGGAGTCGTGGGACATCAACCGGGGGCGCTGGATGGATACAGAAGAGATCTTAGAGAAAGTCCTTGCCGACAGCTTTGCAGATGTCACCTTCAGCGGAGGCGACCCGATGTTCCAGCCCGAAGGATTCACCCAACTGGCCCGCGCCATCAAAGAACGAAGCCGGAAGAACATCTGGTGCTACACTGGTTATACCTTTGAGAAACTTCTGAAAAATCCCCGGCAAGCCCAGTTGCTGAAATACATCGATGTATTGGTGGACGGCAAATTCAAGGAAGAGCTGCGGGACGAGGAACTCTACTTCCGTGGCAGTCGCAACCAGCGTCTGATAGACGTACAGGCTTCTCTGAAAAGAAACGAGACTGTGACTTACGACTACCATCCCAAAGCTTGAGCCTCCGCCTTGAAAGCGGAACGCAATACCCACAACGGTCTCACGCCACTCGATGCCGGACGATGCCGAAACTTGCATCACCGCTAATCGAACAACTCCTTCAGCACCTCCAGCGACTTCAACACAGGGAAGTCGGGCAGATGCAAGCGGTAGTAGTCATTGATAAGAGTCAGGCAGCGGGCACGTTCCGCACGGTTCATTGCAAACAGATGCATGGTTTTGTAATTCATCCGCATCAGGTCCGTCAACTTTGCCGCCTCCTCAGGAAGAAGATAATCAGAATGCCGTTGAGGGCGCAAGGAAGTAAAACAAGCGCTCTGCAAATCGAAATAATCGCCCGGATGATAATTCTCCCAATTGGGGTACAATCCCAAAAAACGGGAAAGACGCATCAGAAAGACCAAGTGGAAATTGGCAAACCCCTCCCGGCACTCGTCCAACCAGACGACGGAATGGCGCAGATAGGCAAACAACGGACGGTTCTCCGCCTCCTCACGCAAAGCACGATAAAGAAACTCCGATAGAAACAGGGCTATGGCCGACTTGTAAGGGTCGTATGGAAGCGTGGCGAAAGGATAGAGGGACTTCGCCTCCTTTACCTTATATATAGTAGTGTTGGAACGGAAGTCTGCCTCCAGTTCCACCAGCGCCAACGGCTGGAAAAGCGCCGATTTCACCGCCGCCTTACGCGAACGGGACACCGGCACCATGAACGATGCCCTGCCCGCCACCTCCGTATAGATGTCAACAATGAGAGAAGTATCCTTATATTTCAGGGTGTGCAGCACAATCCCCAACGTTTTCTGTAACATACGTGCATTTTCCGGTCTATGCAAGCCACATAGGCTTAAAGATTTGAACTTGAACGTTGAGACCAATAGCCTCAATCGGGTAACAAAACTACAAAAAAGCCTGAAACGACAGAAGCAAAAGAAGAAAAAATAAAAAGACAGCGAACAAAAGAACAAAAATTAGAAACCCATATACAATTGATTATCAATACATAGAAAAGACTCTTGAAATAAAAAGAAGAAAAACAATAATATTTTTTCTTCAGATTGTTTTGTCAATTCAAAAATAGTTTCTACCTTTGCAACCGCAAACGAAAGGAAAAACGGATGCAAGAGCGGAGACGCTCACTCAAAGGATGGCCCGTTCGTCTATCGGTTAGGACGCAAGATTTTCATTCTTGAAAGGGGGGTTCGATTCCCCCACGGGCTACTAAATAAAAAGATAAACGAATTAAAAAAAGATTAGTCGAGATGGCAAATCATAAATCATCACTGAAAAGAATCAGACAAGAAGAGAAAAGAAGACTTCACAACAGATATTATGGTAAGACCATGAGAAACGCTGTTCGTAAGCTTCGTGCCACTACTGACAAAGCTGAAGCTACAGCTATGTTCCCGGGCATTACTAAATTGCTGGATAAATTGGCTAAAACCAACATCATCCACAAGAACAAAGCTAACAACTTGAAGTCTAAATTGGCACTTCATATCAATAAGTTGGCTTAAGCTATTGATTTTTGAGAGGATAAATATAAAAAGACTAAGCTTTTTAGCTTAGTCTTTTTTTGTCATACATACTATGAAAAGGGGGCAGCGGATAATCCTGAGATCATTTCCTATGGTTTCGGTGCTTATCATGTCATTCAAGACTATCCCCTTCGGGGGGGGGGGGGCAGCGGAAAAGCTCACAAATTACGGTAAGTGGGCGCAACTGGACCATGCGCACGTTTATTTCCTTTATACTGA
>NZ_JAICZW010000159.1 GCF_029057325.1 Bacteroides sp.
TGTTACATAAAACTCCACCAGTTTGGCTATCACGGCCTTCTGTTCGGGAGTATCGGAAACCGTTTCCGCCTTCTTCAGCCAATAGACAATCTTCTCCAACGCCGCCCCATACAAGCCGCCCACCTTCCAGACTTTCTCCCGTATCTCACCCTCCTCTTTTACCAACCGGCTGTTCAGGCCGTAGGAAACCGGCGTTTCATCTTTCGGATTCTTCAGGGCGTTATAGAAATCTTCCGCTTCGTTCTGCGTCACCCCATCGTAATAGTTGCAGGCGGAGGTCAGCACCAGGTCTTCACCGGCAGCCTGATTCACGCGCTTCGGCAGCACCACCGCATCGAATACGACCGGAAAGACCTCGTCGCACAATTGCTCCACCGTCTGTCCTTCGGCAAGCGGCAATGTAGCAGCATCCACACTCAGCAGGGCCTGTTTCAAGAAATCGGCGGTAAAGCCCGGAACAAACTTTTCACAACCATAATGATGATGGATGCCATTGGAGAACCATACCCGTTTCAGATAAACCTCCATAGCCTTGAAGTCTGCGACATTCCTGTCTCCCTGGTAGCCCATATAGACAGCCTCCAACATCCGACGAATGGTCAGATTGTATTTTCCGTTTTGGTCGAAAAGGATGTCCCTCCCTTGCAAAGCGGCTTCCGTCAAGTAATAGATTAACTCTTTCTGTCGGAGTGACAACTCCTCAAAGCCCGGCACGCGGTAGCGTAAGATCTGTAAATCTGCAAATTTTTCCACTGTCCAATCAAAAAAAGAAAAGGAAGTATCCCAAAACAAACGTCCCGGGATATTTCCTTTTTTCATTTATTTTATATTTACTAATTATTTTTTCTTATCTTTTTCCGCATGCCTCTTACGATAACTATTAGGGGTCTCCCCTACATTCTTATAAAAGGCCGCATAAAAGGACTGGCGGTTCGCAAAACCCACCATTGTACTAATCTCCTCCACATTCTTATCGGTATATCTTTTATCGGTCAGCAAATGCTGCGCCTCTTTCACTCTATACTCATTCAACAGACAGGAATAATTCATTCCAAAACGTGAATTTACCACTGCAGACAAATAGCGCGTATTGGTTTGCAATTCTTTTGCCAAATCTTTTGCGGAATAATCAGCATCCCGATACTTCTTCTGTACAACAATGATATTCAAAATTTTGTCATACAACTCATCTGCCAGTTCTGGTCTTATCAAAGAACGATAGGCAGCATCTTTTTCTTTTTTTTCACGCAGATTGTAAGGACGTTTCTTCGTTTCCTTTTCCTCTACTTTGTTTTCTAATTCACTCATTCAATTAACTGGTTAGGGTTGTTTTTAATAGGAAGGCTCAAAAGGTCAACCCTTTCGGCTTTACAAAAGTCACACATTTTTTCTAAATACGCAACTTTTCGTGTATATTTTTTAAATTAATACTCAATAAAACGCCTGCTTTTTTTCTTTTTGTACTTTCTACAATAAATAATGTACCTTTGCAGGCGCAAGATTATACATTAAAAAAACGATATGTTACAAACGCTAAAAAACCATTTCGGCTACGACAGTTTCCGTCCCTTGCAAGAAGAAGTCATCCGCCACCTGCTGGCCCACAAAGACGCATTGGTACTGATGCCCACCGGAGGCGGAAAGTCCATCTGCTACCAACTGCCTGCCCTGTTGAGCAAAGGCACCGCCATCGTGGTTTCCCCGCTCATCTCGCTGATGAAGGACCAGGTGGAAACACTTTGTGCCAACGGCATTGCCGCCGGTGCACTGAACAGCAACAACAGCGAAACCGAAAACGCCGCATTGAAACGCGCATGCATGGAAGGAAAGCTAAAACTGCTCTATATATCTCCTGAAAAATTGCTGGCAGAAGCCAACTACCTGTTGCGGGATATACACATCTCGCTCTTCGCCATTGACGAAGCGCACTGCATCTCGCAGTGGGGACACGACTTCCGACCGGAATACACCCAAATGGGCATCCTCCACCAACAGTTTCCGCAGGTGCCCATCATTGCCCTGACCGCCACAGCCGACAAACTGACCCGCGAGGACATCGTCAAGCAACTGCACCTCGACCATCCCCGCATCTTTCTCTCATCCTTCAACCGTCCTAACCTGAACCTCAGCGTAAAGAGAGGCTACCAACAGCAAGAAAAGAGCAAGGCGATTCTTGACTTCATCGAACGACACTCCGGAGAGAGCGGCATCATCTACTGCATGAGCCGCAATAAAACGGAGTCGGTAGCACACATGCTCCAAAAGCACGGTGTCCGGGCAGCCATCTACCACGCCGGACTATCTCCGGCACAACGGGACGAAGCGCAGGATGATTTCATCAACGACCGTGTGCAGGTGGTATGCGCCACCATCGCTTTCGGAATGGGCATTGACAAAAGCAATGTACGGTGGGTCATTCACTACAACCTGCCCAAAAGCATCGAAAGTTTCTATCAGGAAATAGGGCGGGCCGGGCGTGACGGCCTGCCAAGCGACACACTTCTGTTCTATTCGCTTGCCGACCTCATCCTGCTTACCAAGTTCGCCACAGAGAGCGGACAGCAAAGCATCAACTTAGAAAAACTGCAACGCATGCAGCAATATGCCGAAGCCGACATCTGCCGCCGCCGCATCCTGTTGAGCTATTTCGGCGAAAGTACCACCCACGATTGCGGCAATTGCGACGTGTGCAAGAATCCCCCCGAACGTTTCGATGGCACCATCATCGTACAAAAGGCGCTCAGTGCCATCGTGCGTACCGAACAACAGATAGGAACCGGCATGCTGGTGGACATCCTGCGTGGAAACATGAGCCACGAGGTCATGGAAAAGGGCTATCAGCAGTTGAAGACATTCGGTGTAGGTCGCGAAGTACCTGCCCGCGACTGGCAGGACTATCTGCTACAGATGCTTCAATTGGGCTATTTCGAGATAGCCTACAACGAAAACAGCCACCTGAAAATCACCCCTACCGGCATGGATGTGCTCTTCGGCAGAGCCAAAGCACAGCTCGTCACCATCTGGCGCGACGAGTCCGCATCCACCATCCACAGGCGCAAGCGGAAAGCATCCATCTCCGTCAAAGAGCTCCCCTTAGACCTGCCCAATACGGAAGACGAAGACCTTTTCGAAGCCCTACGCGCCCTCCGCAAACGACTTGCCGACCAGGAAGCGTTGCCCCCCTACATCGTGCTGTCCGACAAAGTGCTGCATCTGCTCAGCACTTCCCGTCCCACAACCATTGAAGAGTTCGGAAGCATCAGCGGCATCAGTGAATATAAGAAGAAGAAATATGGAAAGGAATTTGTGGAAGTGATTAGGAGGTATGATTAGGGGGAGTTATCGGGAGTTAAAGGCCGACAACTCCTTTCCCAAAATCACTTGCATTGCTGCAGCAGCTCCCTCACCTCCACTCGCGGCACTCCCAATGCCGCCGCCTTCTCAAAATCGCGTTTTGCCAGCCCCTTCTTCTTTTGTGAGAGGTAAATCTGTCCCCGCATCAAGTAGGCTTCCGCTTGTGAAGGGTCCTGCCTGATGGCTTCTTCCAAATCCAACACGGCCAGATCCGCTTGATTCATCTCCTGCTCTACGCCTGCACGCGCCACATAGAGCACAGCACGTTGCGAAGCCGTCAATCCGTCTGGCTCTTCTTGTCCGGCAAGCATCGCATTCAATATCGCAAGCGCGGCATCGGTGTTTTTCTCTTTCTGTTCCAGCGTGGCAAGTCCCAAACGACCGCTATAGCTTTGCGGGACAAGCTTCAGCAGGTGTTCATAATCCGCCCTCGCAAACTTGTAGTTGCGTTGGCTCATATAGATATAGGCACGCATCAGCAAAGCTTCCGAATGATCCTTCTCCAAATCCAACACCAGCGAATAATCCATCTTCGCCAGCTCCTCTTTTCCCAACTCAAGATAAAGGGTGGCCCGATTCATCAGAACAGGCACGGCACGCGGAGCAATGTTCAACGCCATCGTGTACGATTCAAGCGCCTGGTCGTATTGGTGCTGGCGCCGCTGTATCGTCCCCAGATTGGAGAACAGCAACGCGTTGTGCGGATTGGCGGGATCTGCTTTCATCGCTTGCGCAATGTATTGTTTGGCCAGCTCCAAGCTATCCTGCTCTGTAGCGGCAAACGCCCGTTCGCTCAGCTCCTGATAGGTTTGGGAAAATGCGGAAGCCACCATCGTGCTCCATGCGAAAAAAGAGAGAATAAGTCTTTTCATAACAATGTGATTATATCATTCCAAAGGATAAGTATCGAAAGCGAACAATTCCGTTGACAGATAGCGTTCGCCCGTATCGGGCAGCAGGGCGACAATCATCTTGTCCGCAAACTCCGGCCGTTCTGCCAGTAGCCGTGCCGCATACGTTGCCGCACCGGACGAGATGCCCACCAGCAAGCCTTCCGTAGCAGCCAAATCACGTCCTCCGCGAATCGCCTCCCGGTCGGGAACGGGTATCACCTCGTCCACCACAGAAGCATCATAGATGGGAGGCACAAAGTTGGCACCGATGCCCTGTATGCGGTGCGGTCCAGCCTTTCCCCCTTCCAGCACCGGAGAGGACGCCGGCTCCACAGCCACCACATAGACCTTCGGGTTATGCTTCTTCAAGGCACGCGCCACCCCGCTGACCGTGCCGCCCGTACCTACTCCCGCCACAAAGACATCGACTCTCCCCGCCGTGTCCGCCCATATCTCCTCGCCCGTAGTGAGTTCGTGCGCCTCGGCATTCGCCCGATTTTCAAACTGCTGCAACATGACAGAACCCGGTATCGCGTCCAGCAGCTCCTTCGCTTTGGCGATGGCTCCCGCCATGCCCGTCGCCCCTTCGGTCAGCACAATTTCCGCGCCCAAAGCTTTCAGCAGGTTACGGCGTTCCAGACTCATGGTCTCGGGCATCGTCAGTATCAGGTGATACCCTTTGATGGTAGAGACCATCGCCAGCCCCACCCCGGTATTCCCACTGGTAGGCTCCACAATTGTGGCACCGGGTGTCAACACACCACGCGCCTCAGCATCCTCAATCATGGCAAACGCCACACGGTCCTTCACGCTCCCCGCCGGATTGAACGATTCTACTTTGGCGACTATATTATTCTTCAGTCCGTACTTGCGGCTGTAGCCAGACAGTTCCAGCAAGGGGGTGTGCCCAATGAGTTGGGTCAAGTTCTTTGCAATCTTTGTCATAGGTAATTCGCATTTATGAGTCATCTATTTCCGGTTTTATATGGAACTTAACGTAAAAGTATGGTTTTTCGTTGAGAAGATGAAATTTTTTAGGGAAAATTTAAACACCCGACATACGACTCTTTCATTAAGGGAAACACCGCCACCACTTTCCGAATACATTGCCACCCGTAGATAAAAACATCCCCACTT
>NZ_JAICZW010000016.1 GCF_029057325.1 Bacteroides sp.
CTTTAAGGCAGAGTGTGTTATTATCAATGCCGTAGAGTGCGAACCCTATCTGACAGCCGACCATCAGCTGATGTTGGAGCATGCCGAGGAAATCATGGTGGGAGTTTCCATCTTGATGAAGGCGGTGAAGGTGAATAAGGCATTCATCGGTATTGAAAACAACAAGCCGGATGCTATCCAGTTGATGACAAAGGTCGCTTCCGGCTATGCGGGCATTGAGGTGGTTCCCTTGAAAGTGCAATATCCGCAAGGCGGCGAGAAGCAGTTGATTGATGCTGTTATCAGCCGTCAGGTGGCAGCCGGCGCGTTGCCTATCTCCACTGGAGCCGTTGTGCAGAACGTGGGTACTGCATTTGCCGTTTATCAGGCCGTGCAGAAGAACAAGCCGCTGTTCGAGCGTGTCGTTACCGTGACCGGTAAGTCTTTGGCAAAGCCGTCCAACTTTCTGGCTCGTATCGGTACGCCGATGAAGCAGCTGATTGAAGCGTGTGGCGGTCTGCCCGAAGATACGGGTAAGGTGATCGGCGGTGGCCCGATGATGGGCAAGGCATTGGTCAATACAGACGTTCCTACCGCTAAGGGCAGCTCCGGCATTCTGATTATGAATGACAAGGAAGCCAAGCGCGGGGAGGTTCAGCCCTGTATCCGTTGCGCCAAGTGCGTAAGTGCCTGCCCGATGGGATTGGAGCCTTTCTTGCTAGCCACCGTTTCGGCACATGGAGATTTCGAAAGAGTAGAGAAAGAAGATATTATGTCGTGCATCGAATGTGGTTCGTGCCAGTTCACTTGTCCTTCCAACCGTCCGCTGTTGGACTACATCCGTTTGGGTAAAGGCAAGGTAGGAGCGATGATTCGTGCCCGTCAAGCTAAAAAATGAAAGAAAGAATAAATCTATGAATAAATTAATCGTATCCCTTTCGCCCCACGTTCATGGCGGTGACAGCGTGAAGAAGAATATGTACGGCGTGCTTATCGCATTGGTTCCGGCATTCCTTGTCTCGCTTTACTTTTTTGGACTGGGCGCGCTGATTGTTACGGCAACGTCCGTAGCTGCCTGCCTGTTCTTTGAATGGGCCATCGGCAAATTCATTATGAAGAAAGAAACCACTACCATCTGCGATGGCTCTGCTATCATTACCGGTGTGTTGCTGGCTTTCAACTTGCCTTCCAATCTGCCTGTCTGGATTATCATTCTGGGCGCTTTGTTCGCTATCGGCGTAGGAAAGATGTCTTTCGGAGGCTTGGGTTGCAATCCTTTCAATCCCGCATTGGCAGGACGTGTGTTCCTGTTGCTGTCGTTCCCCGTACAGATGACGACGTGGCCGGTTGTGGGCCAGCTGACGGCTTACACCGATGCTACTACAGCTGCTACTCCGCTTGCTATCATGAAAGGTGTCATTAATGGTGCGCCGGGCATGTCGCTGAGCGACCTGCCTTCTTCTCTCAACCTGCTGATTGGAAACAACGGCGGATGCTTGGGTGAGGTGAGCGCATTGGCACTGCTGCTGGGATTGGCTTACATGTTGTGGAAGAAAATCATCACCTGGCACATTCCCGTATCTATTTTGGCAACGGTGTTCGTATTCTCGGGCATCATGCACTTGGCCAATCCCGAACTCTATGTTTGTCCGCTGACCCAGTTGCTTTCCGGTGGTTTGATGCTGGGGGCTATCTTCATGGCTACAGACTATGTGACTTCTCCGATGAATCACAGAGGAATGTTGATTTACGGTGTCTGCATCGGTCTGCTGACGGTGATTATCCGTTTGTTCGGTGCATATCCCGAAGGTATGTCGTTCGCCATTCTGATTATGAATGCGTTCACTCCGCTGATTAACACGTATGTTAAACCTAAACGCTTTGGGGAGGTAGCGAAGAAGAAATGAAAAAGTTAGAATCATCCTTAAAGAACATGTTGCTGGTACTTACGGGAGTTACAGCCATCTCCGTAGCGTTACTGGCATACGTTAACGAACTGACAAAGGAACCCATTGCGCAGGCCAACGCAAAGACGTTGAGCGATGCTGTCAGTGCGGTGGTTCCGGGTTTCGATAATGACCCGATTGCCGAAAAGAAGATGCAGGAAGTGAACGGGGTGGCATATTCCGTATATCCTGCAACGAAAGAGGGCAAATATATCGGCGCGGCTGTGGAAGCTGCCGCCATGGGTTTCGGTGGTGAGCTGAAGGTATTGGTAGGTTTCGATGCAGAAGGCAAAATCATCGACTACTCTTTACTGTCGCACGCTGAGACTCCAGGATTGGGCTCTAAGGCCGCCGAATGGTTCAAGAAGGGAAACAAGGGCGATATCACCGGTATGAATCCGGGCGAAACTGCCCTGACCGTCAGCAAGGATGGCGGAAATGTGGATGCCATCACTGCCTCTACCATCACTTCACGCGCTTTCCTGAAAGCTGTGAATGCCGCCTACGCTGCCTACGCCGGTCAGAATACGGCTGACGGCTCCACCGGTGCTACCCAAAAGAATGTTGAACAATCTGCTGATTCCGAGGCTGCCGCTACGGATTCCATCAGTGCTAATTAAGAAAGGAGTAGAAGATATGAATAATTTGAAAGTATTGATGAACGGGATTATCAAAGAGAATCCTACGTTTGTGCTCCTGTTGGGTATGTGTCCTACATTGGGAACCACCTCTTCCGCCATCAACGGTATGGGTATGGGACTTGCCACGATGTTTGTGCTTATCTGCTCCAACGTGGTGATCTCCGCCATTAAGAACCTGATTCCCGATATGGTGCGTATTCCTTCTTTCATTGTGGTAATCGCATCGTTCGTAACCCTGTTGCAGATGGTGATGCAGGCATACGTGCCGGCGCTGTATGCAACCTTGGGTCTGTTCATCCCGTTGATTGTAGTGAATTGCATCGTATTGGGGCGTGCCGAAGCGTTTGCCGCCAAGAACAATCCGCTTGCTTCCTTCTTCGATGGTTTGGGCATGGGCTTGGGCTTTACTTTGGGTTTGACCTTGCTGGGTGCCGTACGCGAGTTTTTGGGAACTGGTAAGATTTTCGGTCTGTCCATTCTTCCCGAAGAATACGGCATGCTGGTGTTTGTGCTTGCTCCCGGTGCCTTTATCGCATTAGGTTATCTGATTGCTCTGATTAACAGCTTGAAGAAGGCGTGATAAGGGAAAAATGAAAAATTGAAAATGAAAGCATGGAGTGTGCCTGTGACGGTAAGCTTGGTGGACTTTTAATTTTTGATTCTTAATTTTTAATTCTTAATTTAGGATTATGGAATATATATTGATATTTATCTCGGCAATCTTTGTAAACAACATCGTATTGTCGCAATTCTTGGGAATCTGTCCGTTTCTGGGCGTTTCTAAGAAAGTGG
>NZ_JAICZW010000160.1 GCF_029057325.1 Bacteroides sp.
CATTATCTACATTACTTTTGGTAAATGTCTCGTTCAGTTCTGCCTGTTTGTTTATCCACCAGTCATGGTGTGCTCGACGTACGGTACGTGAAGATGTGTCAATCCATTGTTCATGCCCTGTTTCAGCATCCCTCACCTTCATAAGTCCTACGGGCGGCAACTCTTCCGCACGACGGTCATAAATCTGAACGGCCACCACATCGTGTTTGCGATTGGCAATAGTCAAGGCGCTTTTAAAGCTCTTCTGGTCAATGAAGTCCGACAAGACAAAAGCCGTGCAGCGCCGCTTCATTACGTTCGTTAGATACTCCAATCCAAGACAAATGTTCGTTCTGCGACTTTCCGCATGGAAATCAATCAGTTCACGGATAATATAAAGTATATGCTTACGTCCTTTCTTGGGCGGAATAAACTTTTCAATCTGGTCGGAAAAGAAGATAACACCGATTTTATCATTGTTCTGGATAGCGGAAAATGCAAGCGTAGCGGCAATCTCCGTCACCATATCCTTCTTCATCTGTTTGACTGTACCGAATTCCAAACTACCGGAAACATCAACCAGCAGCATCACTGTCAGTTCGCGTTCTTCTTCAAAGACCTTTACGTAGGGTTTGTTGAAGCGGGCGGTCACATTCCAGTCAATGTCACGTATGTCATCGCCAAATTGATATTCACGCACTTCGGAGAACGCCATTCCTCTACCCTTGAATGCGGAATGATATTGTCCGGCAAAAATGTTGTTGGACAATCCACGCGTTTTTATTTCAATCTGACGGACTTTTTTTAACAAATCTGTTGTTTCCATCCAATTATTTATAATCAATTATTAGGCAACGTCTTAGCTGCTATCAGAAATAGCTTTTCATTTCTTAGCAAATCTTTTCCGGATTTTTACTAAAAATCCGGAAAGGTAATTTATAAGGCGTTCAAAATGTATAAATATGTCAACATTCAAATTAAGGCACTTCCACCTTATTCAGTATTTTGCTGACAATTTCGTCCGAAGTCATATTACTTGCTTCAGCCTCGTAAGTCAGGCCAATGCGGTGACGCAACACGTCATGTGCCACCGCACGCACGTCTTCCGGGATGACATAGCCGCGGCGTTTGATGAACGCATAACTGCGGGCAGCCAATGCCAAGTTGATGGATGCACGTGGGGAACCTCCGAAGCCAATCATGTCCTTCAACTCCTTCAAATCATATTTCTCCGGATAACGGGTAGCGAATACAATGTCAACAATGTATCTCTCGATTTTCTCATCCAAATAAACCTGACGGACTACTTTGCGAGCTTCAATAATCTCTTCTGCTTTCAGAATAGGCTTCACATAGAACTTCTCGCCATTGATATTCTGGCGGATGATGAGTTTCTCCTCTTCCAACTTAGGATAATCAATTACTACTTTCAACATGAAACGGTCCACCTGCGCTTCGGGCAACGGATATGTTCCTTCTTGTTCAATCGGATTCTGTGTAGCAAGCACCAAGAACGGTTCCGGTAATCTGAAAGTTTCCTTGCCGATAGTGACTTGACGCTCTTGCATAGCTTCCAACAAAGCACTCTGTACTTTAGCTGGAGCACGGTTTATTTCATCCGCTAAAACAAAGTTTGCAAATACCGGACCTTGCTTTACTTGGAACGATTCGTCCTTCTGGCTATAAACCATTGTACCGATAACATCGGCAGGCAACAAGTCGGGTGTAAACTGAATGCGGCTGTACTTCGCATCAATTAACGAAGCCAATGTTTTGATAGCCAACGTCTTTGCCAAACCTGGAACACCTTCTAACAACACATGTCCATCGGACAACAATCCTATCAACAACGACTCTATTAAGTGTTTCTGCCCTACAATCACCTGGTCCATACCTGTGACGAGATTGGTCACAAAAGCACTTTGTCTTTCAATCCGTTCATTTAGTTCGCGGATATCAATTGTTTCAGCCATAAATCTATCTGTTTTTAATGTTTAAATTCTTCGTTTATAGGTCCTCATCCGACCTCCTAATTTTTTCACTCCCCAAAAGTACGGTAATAAATTAACCATACCAATTAAATTTCATTAAAAAAACTATGCTGGGTACTTAGATTAAACTACTTTCATAGAGTTTAGTACTTGTCATAAAAAAGAAGTAGTTTTTTACTGCTTCTTGATGAGTTTTGGTATCTTGATGGTAGTACCACAAGGCACGTTATTGGGATTCTTGATGACTGTAGGATTATGCTTCACAATATAAGGCCACAAAAGTTTGGTTCCATAGTAATGCAAAGCTATACGTGTCAACATATCACCTTCCTTAATGGTATAAGTAGTCTTCGTTCCTACAATCTCATAACTGTTGTCATAATTGGGTACGGACGGTTCAACAATCATCTGTACTTGAGTTTCCGGCTCTGTTACCGCCGATGCATTTACAGAAATCTCCAATATTGTATCACGGGCACTATCCTGCGAATCTTCCAGAATTATTTCTTCCGTCAATGTATTATAAGCACCTATAGAATCGGATTTATCACAATCTTCAACTTCTACCAATTCATCTTCAAAAGGTTTTCCCATAGCTTTATTCATCAAATCAGGGCTATAAACAAAAGCAATAGTTACCCCACACAAGACCACCGCAGACACCATTATACCTACAAAAAAACTCATTATATCTGTCTTCTTTTTCTCTTCCTTTATCACAATGGAATCTTCCAAATTCTTCACTTCTCCTACCTCTTCTGAGAATGTTTTATCTTCCGACACAATTGGTTCCTTTTCCTGAACAGACGATATTTTTTCTTTTTCTTGAATTCCTTCTTCTAATACCGTTTTTTCTCCCGACGCAATGGGAACTTCCAAAATCACAGACTCCTTCTCTACCGATAACTTTTCTAAAACCGTCAAATCCGATTCTGAAACAGTCAGTATTTCGTCTTCTTTCTGTTCTTCCTCCTCTTCTCCTATTATCTTAATTTCCAATTCTGTATCATTTCTATTTACTTCGGTAGAGTTGACCTCCGGACTTGCAAAGCCTGCTTCTGCCACCATAGAGTTTCCTGTTGTTCCTTCTACTTCAGCTTCCTCTTTGGCAGGCTCTTCTTGAGAGGAATGTTTCGCAACGGGCGTTTCATTCTCAATCGTTTCCTGTTCCGAATATCCTTTTTCCTCGCTTTCTGTTTCCAATAAAGTATCTTCAAGTACTATTCCTTCATTCAGAACAACTGTCTCAAAACACGAAAAAGGCCTGTTAATGGTATTCTTCAGAGAAGTTTCTGGCGTAAATGATACTTTTGTATATCCTTGAATCTCAATTCTTTCTCCTGTATTTATATTGACGCTCTCGCGGCTATCCACGTCTATCAGTTTGAAAGTACCTAAGCCACGAATCTTCACATACTTATCTTTTTCCAAAAATTCCTCAATCAGTTGAAAGAACACTTTCACAAAGCTATCGGCATCTTTTTTATCCATGTCGTGCCTTGCTGCAAGCATATCAATCAAATCTTGGATGTTCAGCTTTTCATTCATAAAGGGAAATGCAAAGGAAAAATTACTTAAACTTATCTTTTAACAACGTACTGGGCTTATAATTCAATACTAATTTTGGGGGAACCAACAGGTGCTGTTTGGTAGTCGGATTAACAGAAATACGTTCCGCCTTTTTCTTTACTTCAAAAGTACCGAAGCCTTGTATGAATATGACGTTACCTTCCTCCAATTGCTGTGTCATATCCAAAAGCAATGAAGAAATCAATTCGGAAGTATCTTTCATTGTATATCCCAACCTCCGTGACAATTCAGAAGTAAACTCTTTGTTATTCAAAATGCAAGATTTAAAATGAAACCACGATGCTATATTAGCTAATCTTCTTCAAATACGCAAAAAGTTCGGGGATTTTTTTAAATGATGCATCCAAAAAGATCGAAATCATCGGATTTTACAATCTCCACATAGTAAAAGTTACCTATATCCAATGTCCCCTCTTTACTATCAATCAATACCTCAGGATCTACCTCAGGAGAATCAAACTCCGAACGTCCGATGTAGAACTCACCTTCCCGACGGTCGATAATGACCTTCATCCGCTGCCCCACTTTAGCTGCATTCAATTCATTTGAAATGCCTTGCTGGATAGACATCAACTCATCCAAACGAGTTTGCTTCACTTCCTGCGGAATGTTGTCCTCATAATGTGCCGCCGCATAGGTACCTTCTTCTTCGGAATAAGCAAAAGCCCCCATTCTATCGAAACGAACCTTGCGGACAAACGCTTTCAGCTCTTCAAAATCCGCCTCCGTCTCTCCAGGATGCCCCACCATCAATGTTGTACGCAAATGAATACCGGGCACTTCTTTCCGGAACTGTTCAATCAGCCGATAAGTCTCGTCTTTCGTCACATGACGACACATCTTCTGTAACATATTGTCGCTGATATGCTGTAAAGCGATATCCATATACTTGCATACATTGTCACGCTCACGCATCACTCGGAACAAATCTGTGGGGAAATGCGCCGGATAAGCATAATGCAAACGTATCCACTCCACTCCCGAAATATCAGAAATCCGCTCAATGAGTTCAGGCAACATCTGTTTCTTATAAAGATCCACTCCATAATAGGTCAGTTCTTGTGCAATAACTTGGAATTCCTTGACACCGCATGCCACCAGATATTTCACTTCATCCACTATTTCCTCTATCGGGCGAGAGATGTGATGCCCTGTAATAATGGGAATGGCACAATAGGAGCACTTACGGTCACATCCTTCTGATATCTTCAGATAAGCATAATGACTGGGAGTAGTCAATGTCCGTTCTATATGCAGCTCTTCCCGATAGAGTTTTCCCAAATCCAGCAAAAGCTCTTTCCAGTTGAATTTACCATAGAACTTGTCCACCTGTGGTATCTCAACTTCCAGTTCTTTGAGATAACGTTCCGAAAGGCAACCCATTACATAAAGTTTCTCTAACAATCCTTCTTCCTTTGCCTGCGCAAATTCCAGAATCATATTAACAGATTCTTCTTTCGCGTCACCGATAAAACCGCAGGTATTAATGACCGCAATCTCTCCTTTCGGCCTTTCAGCGTCATGTGTTACACGAAAACCCGCTTCCTCTAACTGGTGTATTAAACGTTCTGAATCCACCAAATTCTTAGAGCACCCTAAAGTGATGATATCAACCGTTTTCCGTTTCATACGTTTTCTCCAAACAATGAATCCACAAATTCCTTTTTACGGAACACCTGCAAGTCTTCCAGGCCTTCACCCAAACCGATATATTTCACCGGAATCTTAAACTGGTCGGAAATGCCGATGACTACACCACCTTTAGCTGTTCCGTCTAACTTAGTTACCGCCATTGCCGTCACTTCCGTAGCCAACGTAAATTGTTTGGCCTGCTCGAAAGCATTCTGTCCAGTGGAGCCGTCCAATACGAGTAATACCTCATTCGGGGCATCCGACACCACCTTCTTCATGACATTCTTTATCTTGGTCAACTCGTTCATCAAGCCCACCTTATTATGAAGACGTCCTGCCGTATCGATAATCACCACATCTGCATTATTGGCAACTGCAGAACTCAAGGTATCGAAAGCTACAGAAGCCGGGTCAGCCCCCATCTTCTGTTTCACCACAGGTACGCCTACCCGATCGCCCCAAATCACCAATTGTTCTACGGCTGCGGCACGGAATGTATCGGCAGCCCCCAAATAAACAGACTTTCCGGCTTGTTTGAACTGATGAGCCAACTTACCTATAGTTGTGGTCTTTCCTACCCCATTCCCTCCCACCACCATAATGACGTATGGCTTCTTAGTAATCGGTGCTTCAAAATCATCCACATCATCCGAATGATTCTC
>NZ_JAICZW010000161.1 GCF_029057325.1 Bacteroides sp.
GTGACATTGATAGCAACTTACAGCAAAGCGCAGAAATAAATACGGTTGCCAATTCGTTACCTCTATTTTAACCTTTCGTTTAAACCTCTTATAAATAAAGAGGTTATAAAAGTCTTCCAGAATTACGGAAAAACTATGAAATTGAACGAAAAGCAGATACAATTCATGCAAGAATCCCTGAGTGTGGAGCTTGTAGGGATGCTGATGGAAGAGTGGCATTGTAGCATGGAAGAAGCGTTGGATATGTATTATAATTCGGATACGTTCGACCGTCTTTCCAATCCATCCATAGGGCTTTACTATCAAAGTGCAGGCTATGTGTATGATTACCTGCAAAACGAACTTCGTATAGGAAGAATGAGCTGAAACTTTCCATTCGTTTATTGGACAATAAAAAAGCGGAGCGCCCCAATCGTGCGCTCCGCTTTCTTATAGTAAGCTATGTTTGTTGTGAGAAATTACAGGATTCCTTGTGCCATCATCGCCTTTGCCACCTTCATGAATCCGGCAACGTTGGCGCCCTTCACATAGTTGACGTAGCCGTCAGCTTCTGTACCGTATTGTACGCAGGCTTCGTGGATGTTCTTCATGATGCTCTTCAACTTCTCGTCCACCTCTTCGGCGCTCCAGCTCAGTTTGATGGAGTTCTGGGTCATTTCCAGACCGGATACGGATACACCGCCGGCATTTGCCGCCTTGCCCGGAGCGTACAGGATTTTGGCTTCCTGGAATACGCGGATAGCTTCGGGGGTAGAAGGCATGTTGGCACCTTCGGACACGGCCATTACGCCGTTGGCAATCAGTTTGCGGGCATCGTCGCCGTTGATTTCGTTCTGAGTGGCGGAGGGCAGGGCGATGTCTGCTTTCTCACTCCAAGGACGGGCACCTTCTACATACTTCACGCCCGGATATTGTTCGGCGTATTCGCGGATACGCCCACGGTAGAGGTTTTTCAGTTCCATGATGTAGTCCAGTTTTTCGCGGTCGATGCCGTCCGGGTCATAGATGTAACCGTCGGAGTCGGACATGGTCAATACTTTACCGCCCAGCTGCAATACTTTTTCAGCTGTATATTGGGCAACGTTACCCGAACCGGAAATCAGGCAGGTCTTTCCTTGCATGTCGATACCTTTGGTTTTCAGCATTTCCATCAGGAAGTAGATGTTGCCGTAGCCCGTAGCTTCTGGACGAATCAGGGAGCCGCCGAACTCACGACCCTTGCCAGTGAAGGTACCGGTGAACTCGTGGGACAGTTTCTTGTACATGCCGAACATGAAGCCTACTTCACGGCCGCCTACGCCGATGTCACCGGCAGGAACGTCGGTCTCAGGACCGATGTGGCGCCATAGTTCCAGCATGAAGGATTGTACGAAACGCATCACCTCTGCATTGGACTTGCCACGCGGAGAGAAGTCCGAACCGCCTTTACCGCCACCCATAGGCAGGGTTGTCAATGAGTTTTTGAAAGTCTGCTCGAAGGCGAGGAACTTCAAGATGCTCAGGTTTACGGAAGCGTGGAAGCGGACACCGCCTTTGTAGGGGCCGATGGCATTGTTATGTTGTACGCGGTAGCCCATGTTGGTCTGTACGTTGCCTTTGTCATCCACCCAAGTCACGCGGAACTGGTAAACACGGTCGGGGATGCAAAGACGTTCAATCAGGTTGGCTTTGTCAAACTCCGGGTGCTTGTTGTACTCCTCTTCAATGGTAGAAAGCACTTCTTCCACTGCTTGATGATACTCCGGTTCGTTGGGGAATCTTCTTTTTAAATCTTCTAATACCTTTGCTGCATTCATAATTCTATTTCTCTTATAGGTTTATTCTTTTTTAAAGTTGACGAGGAGATGACTTATAGTCTTGTTCCCTTGTCTTCTTGTTTCTTTATTGCGGTTGCAAAAGTATATATAAAAATCAAATATGCAAACAATTTATAAAGAAAATACGGTATAAAGCAACATTTTTGTTGTTTTATACCGCAAAAATGAACAAAAAGATACTGTTTATCCTCTTTTCAGAGACTTAATGACGGGAATAAACACCAAAGCTGCCGAAAAGGCAAGCGTCAGGATGATTGGACCGTCAATTCGTTCGGCGGAAATCAATACGATGTAGCAAAGTGCCGCCCAAAGCAGCGTGATGCAAACGATTTGGAATTTCGATAACGGCCGTCTCATTTGCCTGCTTTCTTTTTGTCAACAATGGCGTCAATGACTGCCACTGCCGTGATGTTTACGATGTCGCGTACGGAACTTTCAAAGTCGGTGAAGTGGATGGGCTTGTTCAGACCCATCTGGATGGGACCAATCAGTTCGGAATCCGTATCCATCGCCTGCAACAGTTTGTAGGCGGAGTTGGCTGAACTCAGGTTCGGGAATACCAATGTGTTCACATCCTTTCCTTTCAGACGTGTGAAGGGATATTTGGCATCGCGCAGTTCGCGGTTCATGGCAAAGTTCACCTGCATTTCGCCATCGATGGCAAGGTCGGGATAGTTCTGCTGCATGTAGTCCACGGCTTCGTGTACGTTTACCGGGCTTCCTTCTTTGTCGGCGCCGAAGTTGGAGTAGCTCAACATTGCCATGACCGGCGTGTGGTTGAAGAAGCGGACGGTATGTTCCGACAACTTGGCGATGTCAATCAGCGTTTCGGCATCGGGATGGCGGTTGATGAGCGTATCAGCAAGGAAGAAGGTGCCTTTCTTGGAGTTCAGGATGTGCATGGTGCCGAAGTGTTTGTATTCGGGACGGATACCAATAACCTCCTTGACCACTTTGATGGTGTTGCTGTACTTGGTGTAGAGTCCGGTGATGAAGGCATCCGCTTCGCCCGTCTCCACCATCATCATGCCGAAGTAGTTGCGTTCGAACATTTTGTCGTTCGCCTCTTCGTAGGTGACGCCTTCGCGGGCACGCTTCTCGGCGAGGATGCGGGCGTAGCGTTCGCGGCGCGGTGCTTCATTGGGGTGGCGCAGGTTGACGATTTCGATGCCTTCGAGGCTGAGGTCTAGTTCCTTGGCAAGCTTTTCGATGGCTTCGTTGTTACCTAATATAATAGGATGGCAGATGCCTTCTGCCTTTGCCTCTACAGCGGCTTTCAGCATGTTGGGATGGATGCCTTCGGCGAAGACCACGCGCTGCGGGTTGCGGCGGGCGGTGTCGTAGAGCTGGCGGGTTAGTTTGCTTTCCTGGCCCATCAGTTCCTTCAGGTGCTGGCGGTAGGCTTCCCAGTCGATGATGGGGTGGCGTGCCACTCCGCTTTCGATGGCTGCCTTCGCCACTGCCATGGATACTTCGGTGATGAGGCGCGGGTCCACGGGTTTCGGGATGAAGTAGTCGGGACCGAAGGTGAAGTTGTTCACGCGATAGACTTCGTTGACGATGTCGGGCACGGGTTGCTTGGCAAGGTCGGCGATGGCATGCACGGCGGCAAGCTTCATCTCTTCGTTGATGGCTTTGGCAGCTACGTCGAGAGCACCACGGAAGATGTAGGGGAAGCCGATGACGTTGTTTATCTGGTTGGGGTAGTCGCTACGTCCGGTGGACATCAGCACGTCGGGGCGTGCGGCCATCGCGTCTTCGTAGGAGATTTCGGGTACGGGGTTGGCCAGGGCGAAGACGATGGGTGTGTCTGCCATGCTCCGTATCATCTCTTGTGTCAGTACGTTGCCTTTGGAGAGGCCGAGGAAGACATCGGCACCGCGGACAGCCTCTTCCAGTGTGTGGATGTCGCGACGGTCGGTGGCGAAGTAGCGTTTGGTCTCGTTCAGTCCTTCGCGGTCGCTGGTGATGACTCCTTTGGAGTCCAGCATCACAATGTTCTCGTGCGTGGCACCCAGTGCCTCATACAGCTTGGTACACGAGATGGCGGCGGCACCGGCTCCGTTCACCACAATCTTCACCTCTTCTATCTTCTTGCCCGCCACTTCCAACGCGTTCAGCAGTCCAGCGCTGGAGATGATGGCGGTTCCGTGCTGGTCATCATGCATCACGGGGATGTCCAGCTCCGCTTTCAGGCGGCGTTCTATCTCGAAGCATTCGGGTGCCTTGATGTCTTCCAGGTTGATGCCGCCAAAGGTGGGGGCAATCGCCTTGACGGCTTCCACAAATTTGTCGGGGTCTTTTTCGTTGACTTCAATATCGAAGACGTCGATGCCTCCGTAAATCTTGAACAGCAGTCCTTTGCCTTCCATCACCGGCTTGCCTGCCATGGCGCCGATGTCTCCCAATCCGAGCACGGCGGTTCCGTTGGAAATGACAGCAACCAGATTGCCTTTGGCGGTATATTTGTAGGCATCCTGCGGATTCTTCTCGATTTCGAGGCACGGTTCAGCAACGCCCGGCGAGTAGGCGAGCGAAAGGTCAGTTTGTGTATTGTAGGGCTTGGTGGGCACTACTTCAATCTTGCCCGGTTTGCCTTGCGAATGGTAGAGCAAGGCGGCTTCTTTAGTAATCTTCACCATAGTAGAATAGTTAAATGAATGATAATCGAGCCGCAAATGTAGGGATAAAAGTTTTAATTTGTAGTTCGCTGCCCATAATTTCTATTAGTTTTATCAGTGAATTTGCTGAAAAATGATTATTTTTGGCATTTTTATTAGAGAATACCTTCATTTATTAATTTAATATCGATGTGAAATGAGCTTTATGAGATTCTTTTTGGTGGGATGGTCGCTTTTTGCCTTGATGTCAATCGTGGGATGTAAAGCGGACAAAGAGCAGAAAGCACCGGTTGCTCTGACATGGGAGATGGGCGCTACCAATGTTGAACCCGGATATTATGAGAATACCTTCGTTCTTAAGAACATATCTGACGAACCGTTGTCTAAAGAATGGGCTATCTATTATTCCCAACTTCCGCGCAAGGTAAAACAGGGAACTCCGGCTGTCAGAGTAGAGGTGGTGAATGGCAACTTCTTCAAAATATCGCCTACGGAGCAGTTTGTTCCGTTGGCTCCGGGCGATTCGATGCGGATTACCTTCCGTTGTACCTATAAAGTAGATAGAAATTCCCAAGTGCCCGAAGGCACTTATTGGGTGGAAACCGTGGATGGAAAGGAAGGGAAACCACTGCCTGTAATGATGAATGCGCGTCCGTTGCCTTCTCCTGAGTCGTTGAAGGGCTATCCGGATGCTTCCCGGATTTATGAATCCAATCTTCGCCTGGCGGATGCTCCTGCGTTGAAAGGGTCGGATATCCTGCCATCTGTGAAGAAGGCTGTGCCGATGGAAGGGAGTCTCACGTTGGAAGGAAAAGTCGCTTTAACTTTTTCCGATGAATTCTCCGTGGAGGCCGGTCTGTTGAAGGATAAGTTGACGGGTGTTTATGGTTTGGAGGTGACGGAAACGGCTCCTGTGTCGATTGTACTTGAACCGTTGGCCGATAAGGAAGAGGCTGTCAACGATGAGTATTATGCGTTGTGTGTAGGAAACGGGCAGATCAAGATAAGTGCGGCTACTTCGCATGGCATCTTCAACGGCACTCAGACTTTGTTGGCTATGCTGAAGGGTAAGCAGCGCCCTTATCAGCTGAAAGCTGTCTCTATTCAGGATTATCCGGATTTGGCGTATCGCGGACAGATGATAGATATTGCCCGGGACTATACCACGCCCGAGAACATGAAGACGCTGATTGACGTGTTGGCTTCTTATAAAATGAATGTCCTGCATTTCCATTTCAGCGATGATGAAGGCTGGCGCTTGGAGATTCCCGGTTTGGAGGAACTTACTGCCGTAGGAAGTCGTCGGGGGCATACCACGGATGAGAGCAGCTGTCTTTATCCTTGTTATGATGGTGGGTATGACCCTGATGCGGCGACTCCCGGCAACGGATATTACACCCGTGAGGCGTTTATCGACTTGCTGAAATATGCGAACGACAGACATGTGCGTGTGATTCCCGAAATAGAATCTCCGGGGCATGCCCGTGCCGCCATTGTTTCGATGAAAGCTCGTTACAACAAGTATATAGAAACCGATCCGGAGAAAGCGACCGAATACATGCTGAGCGAGCCGGAAGATACTTCCCGTTATATGTCCGTTCAGTACTACACAGACAATGTCATGAATGTGGCTTTGCCTTCCACTTATCGTTTTATGGAAAAGGTAATCCGGGAAATCGACGCCATGTATAAGGAAGCGGGTGCTCCGTTGGCTACCATACATTTAGGCGGTGATGAGGTGCCGCATGGTGTATGGATGGGGTCTCCCAAATGTCAGGCGTTGATGAAGGAGAAGGGAATGGTTCAGACACACGACCTGTCGGAATACTTCATCACGCAGTTGGCGGATATCATGTACCGAAACGGACTGAAAGTCAGTGGTTGGCAAGAGGTGGCTTTGGGACATACGGAAGAGGCGCATCGGCAGCTGAGGTCGCAGACTGCGGGAGTCTATTGCTGGAGTACCGGCCCCGGTTCGGACGAAGTGGTTTATCAGACTGCCAACAATGGTTATCCGGTTATCCTTTGCAACGTAGGCAATTTCTATATGGATATGTCTTACAACGGTCATCCTGATGAAGGAGGCCTCGATTGGGGAGGTTATGTGGATGAGTCCATTTCATTTTCGATGCTTCCGTATAGCATTTACCGTTCTTTGCGAGCGGATAGGAAGGGTAATCCGATAGACCTGGATAAGGCTGCGAAGGGAAAGGTCGCTTTGACCGAAGTTGGTAAACACAATATAATAGGTGTGCAGGGGCAACTGTTTTCCGAGACTATCCGTAACTTTGAAAGTGTGGAATATATGTTGTTCCCAAAACTGATGGGATTGGCAGAACGTGGTTGGGAGGCCCGTCCGGCATGGGGAGTTTTGTCCGGTGTGCAAGAGGAACAGGCATTCAATCGGGCTTTGGCACTCTATTACGAGAAAATCAGCAAGGATGAAATGCCACATTGGGCGAAAATCGGTGTGAATTTCCGGTTGCCGCAACCAGGATTGCGGGTTAAGGAGGGCACGCTTTATGCCAATGTGGCCATTAATGGGGCGGAAATACGCTATACAACCGATGGTTCGGAACCTACCGCACAATCGATGCTGTGGAAGGAACCGGTGAAATGTGATGCTTCGGTGGTAAAGGCGAAAGCATTCTATCAAGGCAAGGAGAGCCTGTCGATTCTATTGAAAGTGGAGTGATAAAGTATATTGAATAAAAAAAAGTAGGTGTGCCGAAGCGATGGAAACGAATCGTCATTCGGCACACCTACTCTGTTTTATGCTGTCTTTTCTTTTATGCGTTCAGTGCTTGTTGAATGTCGGCGATGATATCTTCGACATTTTCGATACCTACTGAGAAGCGAATCAGGTCGGGACGTACGCCAGCTTCCATCAATTGCTCGTCTGTCAGCTGGCGGTGCGTATGGCTGGCGGGATGCAGTACGCAAGTACGGGCATCTGCCACGTGAGTGACAATGGCAACCAGTTTCAGCGAGTCCATAAACTTGATGGATACGTCACGTCCTCCCTTCAGACCGAAGGTGACAACACCACACGAGCCATTCGGCATATATTTCTGCGCCAGTTCGTGGAATTTGTCGCCCGGCAGTCCGCAATAGTTCACCCATGCCACCTTTTCGTTTTTGGAAAGGTATTCGGCAACGGCTTGTGCATTCTTGCAGTGTTGCGGCATGCGCAGGTGCAGGGTTTCCAATCCTAAGTTGAGCAGGAAGGCGTTTTCGGGCGATTGTATGCTGCCGAGGTCACGCATCAGCTGGGCCGTGGCTTTGGTTATATAGGCCATTTTGCCGAAGGCTTTGGTGTAAGTCAGTCCGTGATAGGATTCGTCTGGTGTGCAGAGGCCGGGGAATTTGTCGGCGTATGCTTCCCAATCGAAATTGCCGCTGTCCACGATGGCACCTCCTACGCTGGTGGCATGTCCGTCCATATATTTGGTGGTGGAGTGCACTACAATGTCCGCTCCCCATTCAAACGGGCGGCAGTTGATGGGGGTGGGGAAGGTGTTGTCCACAATCAGAGGTACCCCGTGGCTGTGGGCGATGCGGGCGAACTTCTCGATGTCGAGCACTTCCAATGTTGGATTGGAGATGGTCTCACCGAACAAGGCTTTGGTGTTCGGGCGGAAGGCGGCTGAGATTTCTTCTTCCGAGGCATCGGGATTGACGAAGGTGACGTCGATGCCCAGTTTCTTCATCGTTACGCCGAAGAGGTTGAACGTACCTCCGTAGATGCAGGAAGAGCATACGAAGTGGTCGCCTGCCTGGCAGATGTTGAAGATGGCGTAGAAGTTGGCTGCTTGTCCGCTGGAGGTCAGCATGGCGCCTACTCCTCCTTCGAGAGCAGCAATTTTGGCGGCAACGGCATCGTTGGTCGGGTTTTGCAGGCGGGTATAGAAATAGCCGCTGTCTTCCAAGTCGAACAAACGTGCCATCTGCTCACTGGTTTCGTATTTGAATGTGGTGCTTTGATAGATGGGGAGCACACGCGGCTCACCCTTTTTAGGATTCCACCCGGCTTGTACGCACAGGGTTTCGGGCTTGAATTGTTTTGCCATAATGCTATAGGTTTATTGTTTTTTTGTCTATTGTTGTATATATGAGCGCAAAAGTAGGGAAAAAAACATAACTTTGTGCGGAAATAGAATAAAATGTATGAATAGTAATAAGAATATAAAGCGGGTATCTTACCTGTTCATCATCCTCTTTGGCACGTTGTTTTCTTTGTCTGTTTCGGCGCAGGAAGAGCGCGACACTCCGAAACGTGGAGAGGGCATTTCGTCTTTTTTGGAGCGCAACGGGCGTCTGGGAAGAACCTACTATAAGGAATTCTTAAAGCTGAACGAGAAACGGCTAAATGGGAAAAAGGAGTTGCGGTTGGGCATGAATTATCTGTTGCCTCCGTTGCGAAGCCGTGGAGAGGAGGCAGACAGAGCAGATAATTTGACCGATAGGGCGAGCGCTTCCGTTTCTTCAGGAGAGGTTTGCAGGAAAAAGACAATCAACGAACCATTGTTTGGGAAAGCGCTTTCCCGCGTGGAAGTGACTTCAAATCGGTTGCAAGGTGCCTGTTTCTATGTGGTGAGTGGGCACGGCGGTCCCGACCCCGGTGCCATCGGCAAAGTGGGTAAGATTGAATTGCACGAGGACGAATATGCCTACGATGTGGCGTTGCGTCTTGCCCGCAATTTGATGCAGGAGGGGGCTGAGGTGCGCATCATCATTCAGGATGCCAAAGACGGGATTAGGGATGGCAACTACCTTGCCAACAGTAAACGCGAGACCTGTATGGGTGCGGCGATTCCACTGAATCAGGTGGCACGCCTTCAGCAACGATGTGCCAAAATCAACGAGCTTTATCGGAAAGACTGCAAGAAGTATAAATATTGCCGTGCCATCTTCCTGCACGTGGACAGCCGAAGCAAGAGGCAGCAGACCGATGTGTTCTTTTATCATGCCTTGAACAGTCCCTATGGCAAACGCCTTGCCACAACGATGAAGAAGACCTTTGAGTCAAAATATGGCAAGCATCAGCCCAATCGCGGTTTTACTGGAACGGTCAGTTCCCGTAATCTATATGTACTCTCCAACGCCGCGCCAGTCTCCGTATTCGTGGAATTGGGGAATATCCAGAACACGTTCGACCAGCGTCGTTTTGTCATCAGCTCCAATCGCCAGGCGCTGGCAAAGTGGCTGATGGAAGGATTTATTACGGACTATCAGAGAACGAAATAGACAGAAAACTTACAGTCGGCTCTTGTATATCTTCGCCATCGCCTTTTGGTATTGGTTTTCCAATTGCAGCAGATTGTTCTGGCTTTGATAGACTACCGATACTTCCACAAAATACTCAATCATACTGATTTGCCCTCCGGTGAGTGCCTGTTTCAGCAAGGCAAGGTCTTGTTGTTGCCGGAAGGTGCGCTTGTATTCCTCCATGGAGGTGTGCAGGCTGCGGGCTTCCTCATAGAGTTGCCATAAAGCGGAGCCGGTTTGCAGGGTGGCATTCTCCTTTTGGTATTCGAGGTTGACGGCTTGTGCTCTGGCTATCTTGACCTTGTGTCGGTTTTCAAAAAGGGGGAAGGAGAAACCTACCACGACACCGTTCAACGGATGTCCCGATTCGGTATTGCGGCGATACCCCAGTTCCAGTTTGGGAAGCCAGCCTTGCTTGCTTGTTGAGATTTGCTTGCGGGCGGCGGAGCTTTCTCCTTGCAGGGATTGCAGAGCGGGGTCGGCTGTCAGCAGTTCGTCCATCAGCGGACGGAAGTCTTCGGGCAGGGGGACGGTGGGGTATTCGGTCAGTCCGAGTACCTCTGCGCCGGGCGTAGTGTCGGGCAGGGGGCGTCCGGGAGTGAGCGGTTGGTCACCGTTAAGGGCAATCAGTTCTTTCAGCTTGTTGTTTAGCGTGGTCCGGTTGAGGCGGGATTCAGTTCGCACGTTCAGCAGTTCCAAGTTGATTTTGTTCGTTTCCAAGATGTTGGCATCTCCGGTTTCCAGTCGTTTGGCATATAGGATGGAAAGTTCTTCCGCATTTTTCAGCCGTTCGTCTAAGAGTGCCTGCTGGCGTTGCAGCATGATGATGTCCAGGCAAGTCTCTTTGGCTTGCAGCAGTATCTGTTGGCGGAAGGCGGTGGCTTGCGCATCCAGGGCATTTGTCTTCAGCCGGTTGGTCTTCCTGCGGCTGGCATAGAGGGTGGGGAAGTCGAAGCTTTGGGCCACCACCAGTTCACCTACCGTTTCGCTGCTGTTTCGGGAGTCCCACAAGTGGGCGTATGACAGGGTGGGGTCGGGTAGGTTGTTGTCGGCTTTGTTTTCCAGTTTCTGCGAGGAGATGAGTTGTGCGTTGGCTTGCAGTTCTTTGTTGTTCGTTTCTATCTGGCGCAGTATGGCATCGATGCCGGAGGTTTGTGCGTCCGTCTTTGCGAAGGAGAAGAGGAAGGCACTGAGAATAAGAATCTTTTTCATATTTTCCGTTTTCTTTTAGGCGCGGATTTCACGGAATTTTACCTTTTGTAAATCCGTGTAATCCGTGCCTGATTTATATCATTGTTTTTTCTGAGCGCGAGCACTTGTCGTTTTCATCATCAGATAGACAATCGGAATGATGAAACCATTCAGGAAGGTGGAGGTCAGCAGACCGCCGAGAATCACTTTCGCCATCGGACTTTGTATCTCGTTGCCCGAAAGGTTTCCGCCCAGTGCAAGCGGGATGAGTGCCAATGCACTGGATAGTGCCGTCATCAGGATGGGGTTCAGGCGGTCCAGCGAACCGCGGACCACACTGTCATAGACGCTGTACCCCTCTGCTTGTTGCAGTTGGTTGTAGTGGCTGATGAGCAGCATGCCGTTGCGGGTGGCGATGCCGAACAGCGAGATGAAGCCGATGATGGCGGGGATGCTGATTTCTCCCGTCGTGGCGAGTAGGGCGAATACGCCGCCTATCAGGGCAAGCGGCAGGTTGATGAGGATGATGGCGCTCTCTTTCACGCTGCGGAACTCATGGTAGAGCAGCAGGAAGATGACTACGATGGAGAAGAACGAGGTCAGCGCCAACGTACGGCTTGCCGCCTGCTCGCTTTCAAACTGGCCGCCGTATTCCACGTGGTAGCCTTCGGGCAGCTTTATCTGTTCGTCCACCCGGGTCCGGATGTCGTTCACCACGCTGCGCAGGTCGCGGTCGGCTACGTTGGCGGAAATGACGATTTTGCGTTTCACGTTCTCGCGGCTGATGGTGTTCGGACCCATTGCCGAACGGATGTCGGCTACGTAGTTCAGCGGAATCTTCTGGCCGTCGCCTGTGTCAATCATCAGGTCGCGGATTTTTTCCGCCTTGTTGCGTAGGTCGTCTCCGACGCGCACGGTCAGGTCGAAACTTTTGTTTTTCTCATAGACCAGAGAGACCGTCTCGCCTGCCAGACAGACATTGACGAACGCGGAAAATTCGGGCAGCGGGATGCCGTAGCGTGCCAGCATTTCCCGTTTCGGAACGATGACGAGTTGTGGGCGCTCTATCTGTTGCTCCACGTTCAAGTCGGCAATTCCGGGGATGTCTTGGATGGTTTTCTTTATTTCGTTGCCAAGGGAGAACATGCGGTTCAGGTCATCGCCGAAGAGTTTGATGGCGATGTTGGCCCTCGTGCCGGAGAGCATGGCGTCGATGCGGTGGCTGATGGGCTGTCCGATTTCCACATTTGCTCCGATAAGTGTGCCCAGCTTCTGGCGCACTTCGGCTACGAGTTCGCTGCGCGAGCGTTCTTTCAGTTCAAAGGGGGCCTCGATTTCCGATACGTTCACGCCCAAGGCATGTTCGTCCAGTTCGGCACGTCCTGTTTTGCGTGCCACGGTCTGTATTTCGGGAATGGAGAGCAGCAGCTCTTCGGCCCGCTGCCCCATCCGGTCGCTCTCTTCCAGCGAGATACCCGGCAGGGAAGAGACGTTGATGGTAAACGAGCCTTCGTTGAAGGGCGGCAGGAACGAGCGTCCCAAGGTGAAGAAGCAGGCAAGCGCTATCACGAACAGGCCGATGGTACCTGCCAGTACGCTCTTCTTGTGTGCCAGGACGACGGTCAGTGCCGCACCGTACCACTGCTTCATCCGGCGTGCCACGGCAGAGTCGCCGTTGCCCTCCTTACCGGATGTGGCCTTCGTATTAGTACTATTACGACACCCGTATTCGGTCGTGTACGCCTCCCGTAATCGTACTGTTACGACATCCGTAATAGTACTATTATGACACTCGTAATCGGTGTGGCTCTTTCCCCCCTCTTTCAGCAAGTAGGAGCAGAGCACCGGTGTCACGGTCAGCGCTACGAAAGTGGATGCCGCCAACGCCACAATGAACGCGATGCCCAGCGGCACCAGCATTCTGCCCTCCATACCGCTCAGGAAGAAGAGGGGGATGAAGCTGACGATGATAATCAGGGTGGAGTTGAGGATGGGCATACGCACTTCTTTCGAGGCGTTGAATACCACGTCGAGTGTGGAGAGCCGCTCTTCTGCAGGCTTCATCCGGTTCTCGCGCAGCCGTTTATAGACGTTCTCTACATCGACGATGGCATCGTCCACCAGCGAACCGATGGCGATGGCCATACCGCCGAGGCTCATCGTGTTGATGGTGAAGCCCATCGCGTGCAGGGCAAGGACGGAGGCGATGAGTGATAGGGGCAGCGTGACCAGCGAGATGACCGTGGTGCGCACGTTGGCGAGGAACAGGAAGAGAACGATGACCACGAATATGCCTCCTTCCAGCAATGACTTCTGCACGTTGCCGATGGAACTTTCGATGAAGCGGCTTTGGCGGAAGATGTCAGTGGACACTTTTACGTCGGCAGGCAGGTTCTTCTGCAAGTCTTTCAGCGCAGCCTCCAGTTTGTCGGTCAGCTCCAGTGTACTGGTGGCGGGCTGCTTGGTGACGGTCAGCAGCACGGCCTGTTTGCCGCGTTCGGAGGCGGTGCCCAGTTTGGGAAGTTTGGCGCCTATCCGCACGTTGGCGATGTCTTCCAGCAGGATGGGGGACGAAGAGACCCCGTTGCTTCTCACCACGGCTTTCCCTATTTGCTCCGCCCGGTCGGTGGAGAGCAGGCCGCGCACGATGTATTCATTTCCATATTCATAGAGTACGCCGCCGTTGGCGTTCAGGTTCATATCGCGGGTGACGTTCATCACTTCGTCCAGGCTTACGCCATAGTGGCGCATCCGCTCCGGGTCCAGTTGAATCTGATACTCTTTGATGTCGCCGCCCAATACGGCAACCTGTGCCACGCCGCCTGTGGAGAGCAGCCGGGGACGGATGGTCCAGTCGGCAATGGTGCGCAGATCAAGCATCGAGGTGGAGTCTGCCGTCAGCCCGACAATCAGCATCTCACCCAGAATGGACGATTGCGGTCCCAGCGTCGGCTTTCCCGCATTGGCGGGTAACGATTCGCTGACCACCGCCAGCTTCTCGCTGACAATCTGGCGGGCAAGGTAGATTTCCGTATCCCAGTCGAATTCCACCCAGACTACCGAGAATCCGTTGGTGGAGGAAGAACGTACGCGGCGTACGCCCGTTGCACCGTTCACCGCCGCTTCTACGGGGAACGTGACCAGTTGTTCCACCTCCTCTGCCGCCATTCCGTTGGCTTCGGTCATAATGACTACCATCGGCGCGTTGAGGTCGGGAAACACATCCACTTCTGTGTGTATGGCGGTGTATGTACCGCCAATCAGCAACAACATCGATGCTACCAGCACCAGCATGCGGTTGTGAAGAGAAAAATGTATGATTTTATTAAGCATGGTTTGAAATGTGATAATGTGGTAGGTAATGTGGTAATGTGATTGTGAGCTTGTCCCTTTAGCATTTTATCACTCAATCACTCTGCCACTCTACCACTTTAAATTAATGTTCATGACTATGTGCCGGAATCGCATTCGTTGCCGAGGCAAGTTTCACCTGATAAGCTCCTCGGGTGACGATGCGGTCGCCCGCTTTCACACCGGAAAGGATTTGCACGCTCTCGCCATTGTCGGCACCGGGCGTGACGAGCTGCTTTTGGTAGCCTTCTTCATCCAATTGCAGATAGACGAAGAAGCTGCCTTGCTCTTCGGTCAGTGCGCTGTGCGGAAGGGAAATCACGTTCTCCATGGGGGAGGAGAGCAAGAACACCTCTACAAACGAGCCAGGGATGATGTCGCCTTTGTTGTTGAACTCGAACGTCACCGGCACGTAATAGCCGTTGGCATCCGAAGCCTTTCCGTAAGAGAGCATACGTCCGTCCAGCTCTTTCAGCGCATATACCTTATTATCATAGGGAGTGCGGAAGTTGGCGGAGCTGATGGTGCTCAGGTAGGCATAATACTTTTCGGACACATCCGCACGCAAGAACAGTTTCCGGTTCTGAGTGATGCTGACCAGCGGCTGTCCTACTTCCACGTAGTCGCCCTCTTTCACCAGCAGGCTTTTCACGTAGCCGCCGATGGGCGAAACCACTGCCTGTCCGTTTGCCGAATGGTTGCGGGCAACCGCCTCATAGCTGATGCGTGCATTTTCGTAGGCCTGTTCGGCTTGTGAAAACTCTTTTTCTGATACGATTTTGTTGCCCACTAACGCTTTCATGCGTTCGTATTCTTTCTTGGAGACTTCGTATGCGACGCGTGCTTTCTGCACCGGGTCGCCTTCTGCCATATTTTTGGAGGAGAGCATGACCAGCGGCGTACCTTTGTTCACGCTCATGCCTTCGATTACCTTTCCTCTGAAGGAGACAACGCCCGCTACCGTGGCTACGGCAACGCTCTCTTCTCCTTGGGCAGCCATCACTTGGCCGCTGACTTTGATAACCTGGTGGAAGGTGCCTGGCTCGATGACACTGGTTTCTACGCCGGCAGCTTTTGCTTTAGCCGGTGGCAGGATGATTTCGTCGCTACCTTCGGCGTGCCGGTCATGTCCTTCGTGCTCATGGTCATGTCCTTCGTGCTCATGGTCATGTCCCTCGTGCTCATGGTCATGTCCATGTCCTTCATGGTCATGTCCATGTCCTTCATGCTCATGTTCATGTCCTTCATGCTCTTCGTGTACATGATTGTGTTCTTCGTGATTATGTCCTTCGTGTCCGGATTTACCGGTGCAGGAGCCTAATAGGAAGAGTCCCAAGACTCCCATGAAAATTGCTTTTTTCATGCTGTTATGTTTATTTGGTTATACTTCGTAGAAAGAGTATGTATTGAAACACGGATTGCTTCCTATGGTTTCAACACAAGAATAGAATAATAAACTTAAACTAGTAACGAAGGGGGTGCACGAAGCCCCGTGGCACGTATGACAAACGTGTCGTGAAGCGTTTCCTGATAGATGCACTTCCGGCTCCTTGCGTCGGATTCGGACAAGGATGGAAAGTTAATGAGAGGTTCTATGAGCAGTGTTATCACCCGTGGAATGTCCGGATGCGACCCGGCATTATCTGACTGGGGGGCTTGTTGCACAAAATGGGTGGCTATGCACCCGGTAGTATTGCAGCAACTATGGTCGTCGGTAGGAGTATGATGGCTATGTTCACAGCAATCGGCAGTGATGTTTTTCTTCATACATATCATGCCGTCGGTGTGGTGATGGTGGGGAATGACAGGAACCATCAGTACCATCATACTGATGAAAAGTAGTATCCGGGCTATGTGTCGTTTCCTTTTCATTCCTTCTCTCTCTTTGGACGGATGCAAAGATAGAAGTTCGTGTTTTAATAACCAAACGCAGAAAGCTAAAAAACATTCGGATGGCCGTGGATTGCAAACGGTTTGCATGATGAGTTTTGACATCTCTTTCTATTTTCTATAAACAGAACGGGAAGATGTGAAAAAAAAGCAGGCTTTTGTAATAGTCTGTTTTTCTGTGGTTTATATGCCTGTTCTCAGACACTTGTGTCTGTCGTCTCAAACACTTGTGTCTGTCATCTTGAACACAAGTGTCTGTCGTCTCAGAAGCAAGTGTCTGTCAACACGACTATAATTGGCTAGAACAGGCATGTTGTATGCTCGTTCTTCCGGCATGCCGCTTTTTCTTGTCGGATGGGTGCCGGCTCGTCGTTGTCCGCTTGTCTGGCGTGCTTGCATGATCGGAAGCGGGGTCTTTGAGATATGCTTTCTCCCCTATATTTACAGAAAACATAATTTTTAATCAAAAACAATAAAGACAATGATTTATGGTTACATTCGCGTGAGTAGCGACAAACAGACAATAGAGAACCAACGCTTTGAGATTAGCAATTTCTGTGAGCGGGAGAAAATCAAGATTGATGGCTGGATAGAAGAGACCATCAGCGGAATGAAGTCATACGACAAACGGCAGTTGGGCCGCCTGCTTGACGAAGTGCGGAAAGATGACCTGATTATCTGTGCCGAGCTCTCCCGCCTCGGTCGGAATCTTTTTATGATTATGGAGATATTGAATATCTGCATGACCAAAGAATGCCGTGTCTGGACCGTTAAAGACAATTATCGCTTGGGCGATGATATCCAGAGCAAGGTCCTCGCCTTTGCCTTCGGCCTGTCTGCTGAGATAGAACGCAATCTGATTAGTCAAAGGACCAAAGAGGCATTGGCTCGCAGGAAGGCGGAAGGCTCTGCGTTGGGACGACCGAGAGGCAGAAAGAGTGCGGCCGACAAGTATAAGTTGTCGGGAAAAGAACCCTTGATAAGGGAGTTGCTGACAGGAAAAGCCTCAAAGTGCAAGATTGCCCGAATATGCGAGGTGGACCGCAACACCCTCTCGCGCTTCATAAAGGAGCGCCAGTTCTAATTTGCGGAGTTGCGTTCCAGTTCTTGCAGAGAGTCCATTTTCTTCTTCTCAAGGAATTCATAGATGCTGCTCAGATGTTCTTTTACTTGCTTGTTGCCGAATTCATAGACTTTGGTCACCAGACCGTCCAGAAAGTCACGGTCGTGGCTGACGACAATCAGCGTGCCGTCAAAATCCATTAACGCCTGCTTCAGGATGTCTTTGGTTTTCATGTCCAGGTGGTTGGTTGGCTCGTCCAGAATCAGCAGATTCACCGGTTCAAGCAGCAGTTTGATCATGGCGAGGCGTGTGCGCTCTCCACCGGAAAGTACCTTCACCTTTTTCATGGACTCCTCGGGTCCGCCGAACATAAAGGCTCCCAACAGGTCGCGTATCTTGTTACGGATTTCGCCTTTGGCCACATCGTCGATGGTCTGGAACACGGTCAGGTTCTCGTCCAACAAGGAAGCCTGGTTTTGCGCGAAGTAACCTATCTGTACGTTGTGCCCGATGGTGAGCGTACCTTCGTGCTCTATCTCCTTCATAATGCACTTCACCAAGGTGGATTTTCCTTCACCGTTCTTGCCTACGAAGGCAACTTTGTCTCCCCGTTCGATGGTAAGGTTGGCATTCTTGAAGACAACGTGGTCGCCGTAGCTCTTTCCTACACCTTCCATGATGACGGGATAGTTGCCCGAACGGGGTGAAGGAGGAAATTTGAGGCGCAGGGCCGAGGTGTCTTCTTCGTCCACTTCCAGCAGTACCAGTTTCTCCAGCATCTTTACGCGGCTTTGCACCTGCAAGGTCTTGGAATAGGTGCCTTTGAAGCGTTCGATGAACTCTTTGGTCTCGGCAATGAACTTCTGCTGTTCGTCGTAAGCCTTCTGTTGCTGTTCGCGGCGCTCCTTGCGCAGTTCCAGGTATTTGGAGTAGTTCACTTTGTAGTCGTAGATGCGTCCCATGGTCACTTCGATGGTGCGGGTGGTGATGTTGTCCACGAACTTGCGGTCGTGACTGATGACGATGACTGCCCTTCCGTTGTTGACGAGGAACTCTTCCAGCCACTGTATGGATTCGATGTCCAGGTGGTTGGTAGGCTCGTCCAGTAGCAGTACATCGGGCTTTTGAAGCAGCAGCTTGGCAAGTTCGATGCGCATGCGCCATCCGCCGCTGAACTCACTGGTCGGGCGGTTGAAATCCTCGCGGGCAAAGCCCAGACCGAGCAGTGTTTTCTCCACGTCTTCCTCATAGTTGGTGGAGTCGATGGCATAGAACTTCTCGCTCAAGGTGGAAACTTCTTCAATCAGTTGCATGTAGCTGTCGCTTTCGTAGTCGGTGCGTGTCTCCAGTTCCTTGTTGAGGCGGTCTATTTCAGCTTCCATTTCATGCAGATGGGCGAATGCCTGTGCTGCCTCTTGGAATACGGTGCGTCCGTCTTCCGTCATCAGGTGCTGGGGCAGATAGGCTATGACGCACTCTTTGGGAGCGGAGATGTTTCCGCGTGTAGGTTGTCTGACGCCTGCCAGAATTTTCAGCAACGTGCTTTTCCCCGCTCCGTTTTTCCCCATCAAGGCGATGCGGTCTTTCTCGTTGATGACAAAGGATATATCACTGAATAAGGTAGTGCCGCCAAACTCTACGGCCAATCCGTCTATTGAAATCATGGTGTATCTTTTGAAATGAGGCGCAAAGATAGTGTAAAATAGGATAGGACCGTTAAGGTTGTATGCAAAAATTGTAGTGGGAGAGACGGCTTTTGCATTTGAAGGAGTTATCGGGAGTTATTCGGGAGTTATCGGCCAATACTCTACTTTGAATAAGTTAAACTATTGGCCTTTAGCTTCTAACGGAGCAAAGCGGAGTGATAACTCCCTTTATCCGTTATGACACATCCTCCTTTAGAAGTCTTTACTTCTCGTTCTCTTCTTTTTCCGCCATTTTCTTTTTCACGAATCCTATTTTCAGCCGTGCTTCCTCCATGTTCTTCCTGATTTCCGTCATGGAGGCGAGTAGCTGTGCCAATTCATAAACGTCGGCAAGTGCCTGACGGTCGGAGGCGGTCATGGTAGTGGAGTAGGGGCGTTCTCCCTGATAGTTCACCTTGATGTTTTTTTCCTTATTCAGATAGAGGAAGCCCATCACGTTGCCGTCTTCTCCCATTTTGAAGTCGGCTTTTTCAATCTTTTCGCCGAGATCGGTGGTTTCGTAGCTCTCTTTGGCGGCAGGTGTCTCGGCAAAGCTGCCATCGGGAGCGATGACTTTGACGGCCACGTGGTGGATGTTGTGAGTGCCGCAGTAGATGGAAGTCATGCTCATCACGCCGTTTTCGTCCACTTGGAAACGGAGGAACGAGCGGTGCAGGTTCTTTTCTATCACTTGAGAGGGATGCAGGTAGTTGCCTGTTTGCTGATATTCGGCATCTTTCTCAAAAGTGTATTTATTTTTGATGGCATCAAACTCTTGTTGCTTGGCTTGCAACATGCTGTCCAGATAGACCATGCTCTTTTCCTGTTCTTTCAGTTCCACTTCCTGCATCAGTCCGATGCCGGCACGACGGGTGTCGAAGGCTTTGGGGTAGAGTACTTTAATACTGTCAATCAATATTTTCGCTTCATTGTAGTTGCCTGCCTCAAAGGCTTCGCGGGCGGCTTGCAGTTTTTCGCCGGCTTTCTTTTCTACATCTTCGCAGGCGAAGAGCGTGCAGCAGAGGCACGCCAGTAACGTAACTTTCTTCATATTTGCTGTTCTTGGAGTTTGTTGGGTGCAAAAATACAGATAATATCCATATCTTTGCAGCGAATTAATGTGCAAATGTGATGGATAATCTGCCAATGTGCAAAGATGCTGATGTGTAAATGAACCGACCTTGATAGTATAGAGTTGGGGAATTGACGGGCATATCGGATTATTAGCATATTCATCACCTTTAATTATGTCAGAGCACTGGTGTTTTATCACATTTGCATATTATCACTTTATCACATTATTATTATGATAGAACTGACAGCAGAAGAACTGAAGCAACATTTTAGTGACGATATATTCAGACGGATATCCGAAACGGCGGATGAACTGGGATTGGAATGCTATGTGGTAGGCGGATACGTCCGCGACATTTTCCTGCAACGCCCTTCCAAAGATATCGACGTGGTAGTGGTGGGTAGCGGCATTGCCATGGCCGAAGCGTTAGGCAAGCGTCTGGGGCGCGGTGCGCATCTTTCCGTATTCAAGAATTTCGGTACGGCGCAGTTGAAGTATCGTGGCACGGAAGTGGAGTTCGTGGGTGCACGCAAGGAGTCTTATACGCACGATTCCCGCAAGCCGATTGTGGAGGACGGTACGTTGGAAGATGACCAGAACCGTCGCGACTTCACCATCAACGCTCTGGCAGTCTGCCTCAACCATGCACGTTATGGCGAACTGGTGGACCCTTTTGGTGGTATTGAGGACCTGAAGGAGAAGACCATCCGCACGCCGCTTGACCCCGACATCACCTTTAGCGATGACCCTTTGCGCATGATGCGCTGTGTGCGCTTTGCCACTCAGCTTGGCTTCTACATCGATGATGAGACGTTTGAGTCGTTGGAACGGAACCGGGAACGCATCTCCATCATCTCCAAGGAGCGCATTGCCGATGAATTGAACAAGATAATCCTATCGCCTATCCCTTCCAAAGGATTCATCGAACTGGATCGTTGCCGTCTGTTGGAACTGATATTCCCCGAATTGGCACGGTTGCAAGGCGTGGAGACGCGCAACGGGCGGGCGCATAAAGATAATTTCTACCATACACTGGAAGTGCTGGACAACATCAGCAAGAAGACAGATAACCTCTGGTTGCGTTGGGCGGCATTGCTGCACGACATCGCCAAGCCTGCCACCAAGCGCTGGGAGCCCCGTATCGGCTGGACTTTTCATAACCATAACTTCATTGGCGAGAGGATGATACCCGATATCTTCCGCAAGATGAAACTGCCGATGAACGAGAAGATGAAATATGTGCAGAAGATGGTTGGTCTGCACATGCGTCCCATCGTGATAGCCGATGACGTGGTGACCGATTCGGCAGTGCGCCGTCTGCTGTTTGAGGCGGGAGATGACATCGATGACCTGATGACTCTTTGTGAAGCCGACATCACTTCCAAGAATATGGAGCGCAAACAACGTTTCCTGAACAACTTCCAATTGGTGCGTCAAAAGCTGAAGGATTTGGAGGAACGTGACCGCATCCGCAATTTCCAACCGCCTGTCAGTGGCGAGGAGATAATGGAGATCTTCGGACTTCCTCCCTGTCAGCAAGTGGGTGCCTTGAAGAGTGCTATCAAGGATGCCATTTTGGATGGCGTCATTCCCAATGAATACGAAGCCGCCCGTGCATTTATGTTGCAACGGGCGGAGAAAATGGGATTGGAACCTGTGTAATATATATCAATACGGTGAAACAGATAAAAAACACAAATTACACAAATCACACGAAAAGAGAAGTGAAGCGATGGCTGATGCTCAGGTGTTTGAATCCCTTTTGTGCAATTTGCGTAATTTGTGTTCAGATTTTTGTTTCGATGCTCTCCATGAAGGGCATGGAAAGCTTATTCAAAATCGGGTAGGGTTACGAAGAAATGAGGATTCGGCGTATGCTGTGCACGGATGATTTCTTTCATTTTCGCTACGATATCCGGATGCTGGGCAGTAATGTCGTGGTCTTCGTGGATATCATCGGCCAGGTTGTAAAGAAACGGTTTTCCCTTCTTCACCACCAGCTTCCAGTCGCCCATGCGGACACCTATCTGGTCGGTTTCGTTGAATTCCCAGTAGAGGAAATCGTGTGTTTGCTGCTCGCCTTGGCCCAATAGTGTAGAGACAAAGGAGATGCCGTCGAAATAGTCCGCCTCTTTTTTCTTCTTATTGCGGTATTTCTTGACGTAATCCTTCACGCCTGCCAAGTCGCAGAAGGTAGGCATCAGATCGTAGAAGGCACACTGATGGTCGCTGACGCTTCCGGCAGCCACCTTGCCCGGCCAACGTACAATGAACGGCACGCGGATACCTCCCTCGTAGCACTGGCGCTTCAGGCCGCGCAACTTTCCGTCCCGGCCGAAGAACGTAGGATCAGCACCTCCCTCTTCGTGAGGACCATTGTCACTGGTGAAAATGACGATGGTGTTTTCGTCCAATCCCTTCTCTTTCAGCTTGGCAAGTACCTCGCCCACATAGTGGTCCAGACGGGTAATCATACCGGCAAACTGAGCATGCGTATGCACGGAAGGATTGTAGCGCGATCCTTCCTGGCCGCCCCATGTCTTGTCCACGAAGAACTTCCGTTTGTAACCTTCTAAGATGGAGTCTTCCGGCTGTGCCAGCTCGGCATGCGGTAGCGTGTAGGTGAGGATGCCGAAGAAGGGCTGCTTGCCGTTCTGGCTGTCCAGCCATTTCAGAGCCTCCTGATGAATCATGTCGGCAGAATACTGCGGACGCTTGAGGTACTCTTTCCCATACATGGGATACTTGATGTTCTCTTCCATCACCACACGCGTCACTGCCGTGTCGCCGGCCGAGCGACTGTAGCGGTTCAGGAAATTGGGGTAATAGAGGTGTGCTTGGAACTGGCAGATATATCCGTAGTACTCGTCGATGCCACGCTTGTCGGGGGTGGATACAGATCCTTCGTAGCCGCCGGCCCACTTGCCGAACATGCCGGTGGTGTATCCGTTGTCCTTCATTATTTCGGGTAGAATGACATGTTCCGGGTCATAAGGATGCTGGCCCACAACGGTATATTCCTGGTTGTTGCCGTAGTGCATCATCGGTACATTGGTCCAATACTCCTTGTTTCCACGCACTTCGCAGTGTCCTGAGTGTTGTCCGGTCATGAACGAGGCGCGCGAGGGCGCACTGACGGGACTGCCTGCATAAGCTTGCGTGAAGAGCATGCCTTCGTTTGCCATCCGGTCGATGTTGGGCGTCTGGATATACTTTTGTCCATAACATCCCAGATCACCATACCCCATGTCGTCACACATGATGTAGATAATGTTGGGCTTTTCATTCTTTTTTTGCTTCTGCGCATACAATCCTAAAGAGGAAAGTGCCAATCCACCGGCCAATAGCCAAAAACGTTTATTTTCCATATTATGATAATTGAGTGTAATAATATACTTCAGTTTCTGCAAATATTATACTTTTATTTTTTAGAATGCAAGTTCGAAGCCTTTTTTTTATTTGATTGACTACGTTTTCTGCATTCTTTGGAGATGGCTACCTATGAAAAGGTCCGCCTTTGAGCCTTGGACAGGCCGATGGCGGACCATTTTCTATTTAGGTTCTAGATTGTTATTTCCAGGCTTCCTGCTGCTCCAGTTGGTCGTTCAGCAGCAATTCATCCGATGGAATCGGGCGTAGGTAGTATTTGTCAAGCCATCCCTTGCCGGCTTTAATCGGATCCAGGTAATAGTACAAGTGACCGCAGTTCCCCATGGTAGCCAACTCGCTTTCCGAAGCTTCCAGCTTTGTGGCAGGGTTTAGAATACCGGTACCTCCAGAAGTAGCCTTTCCGTTGTTGAAAGTAGCTGCTACATTGTCCAAATAAACACCATAGTGTTGCTTGTTGACAAAGTAGTCAGCCTTTTTCCAGCGGCGTACATCTTCCCAAGAGAAACTTTCACCCATCAACTCAATCAGACGTTCGCGGCGGATTTCCCACAACACTGCATCTACGGTCTGGTCACGATCAGGGTCGAAATCAGAACCGATGGCACTCACTTGCATAAGACCTACTTCCGCACGGTCACGCAGTTTATTGATGGTAATATCGGCTACCGACTGGTCGAATCTTCCCAGTTCCCACATGGCTTCGGCATAGTTCAGTATCACTTCCTCTATCTTGAAGACCGGTTTGTCGGAGGTTTCCATCGCATAGTTTTGGTCTTGCTTGTCCCAAGAAGCATGATGTTTCCATACGAAGTATCCACTCTTTCCACGTTGGTAACCGGCTCCGGCATAAATCAACTGAAAACCGGCAGAAGTAATGGCGTCACTCATCACATTAGACAAGCTCACATTGGGTACGTTTCTCAAGTAATTGCCGGCCCAGTTACTGGAAGGCAGAGCTTTGTGGTAAGGAATCTGATGATAACCACTTGCCCAGTTGGGAATCCTGTAAGTGCCATTGGTTGCATTATAGATGCCGCGCGGAGAGAATTGGTTGATGTATTCCATCCAGATTCCGCCGGCAGATTCGTCCAACTTATAGGTGTTGGCATCTCCCTGACCCAGTACATGATAAGGAGGCATAATCATCTGCCACATACGTGGGTCGCGCATACGGAATGTGCGATACATATTACAGTTGGCGTAATCGTAAGTGGCACCTTCCTTATAAGATTTGGTTTCCGGATCGTAATCATAGTGTTTCACGTTACGGTTGTGAATGGGCAGACCGTCTTTGGTCAGATAGAGATCTACCGTAGATTGCGGCATTTCAAGGCTTGCCGAACCGATGTGTTCGAAATGGCCCAGACGGTGCATCTTGTAGTTCTCTACATATTTCACATAAAGCAGTACGCCGGGAACTTCCTGCAAATCTTCGCTTGTCCACATTTCTCCCCATCCTTTTCCCGGATGGATATCCTGTGAATTACCCTTATAAAGGGTAGGATACTTGTCTATCAATTCCTTGGATACGGAAGCACAAGTCTGCAACAATGTATTTCCTGTCACATAGCTCTTAGACGAGCATTCCGATTCGTCCACTGAATGATATTTGCGCCAAGTACCTTCGAAGAGTGTGAAACGAGACATGAAGGCCTTCATTACGTCGCTGTTCAGCATATTAGGCT
The DNA here is from genome assembly GCF_029057325.1 of Bacteroides sp. Lineage (GTDB taxonomy): Bacteria > Bacteroidota > Bacteroidia > Bacteroidales > Bacteroidaceae > Bacteroides. The sequence goes on from NZ_JAICZW010000161.1 coordinate 25,037, forward strand.
CAGCTAGGTTGTCCTGTACGTTCTCAATACACCAAGTCAGCTCCTTATAGATTTGGTCGGCTACATATAGGCGTGAATCGCGTGCTTTGGTCAGCTCTTCCGAGGTGTCGGAAAGCAAGTGGTCCACATAGATGACATCACCGTAGTTCACCAACAATGAGTAGTGGGCGTAGGCACGGAAGAAACGTGCCACAGATTCCAAGTGCAGACGCTCATTGTCAGTACATGCCGGGTCGTCGATATGATCCAGCATAATGTTTGCCCAGCGAATCCAATAATAGGGATTGCTGTAGGCGCCATCGCTTGTAGGGATGGTTACTGTCTGGTTGGCGTATGAGTTGGAGATGTTTCCCACACCAGCGCCATAATTGGTCAGAATTCCTGAGTAAATATCACGGGTAGAAGTTCCCAGTGCGCCGGAGACTATGGCAGGTCCCTGAAACGATGTGTACCCTCCACCGAACATTTGGTAAAGGTTGGCCAAGTAGTTAGAGCAAGTGGCGAATGATGTAAAGGCGGTTGCATCGGTCACCTCTGTGTTCGGGAGTCTCTCCAAGTAAGAGTCATTACACCCGGTCAGTCCTAATACTGCCGCTATGGTCAAGGTTTGTAATATCTTTTTCATGATGAATATTGTTAAGAGTAATAACTTAGAATGAGATGTTCGCACCAAAAGAGACTGTGCGATAGAGCGGATAGCCCCAGCTGAGAGTCTCAGGATCGATTCCGGACGGCAGTGAAGAGAAGGTAGCCAAGTTTTCAGCACTTACAAACAAGCGTAGTTGTTTTACCTGAATCTTGTTCAGCCACTGTTTCGGGAACGAGTAAGAGAGGGTCACATTCTTGATACGCATATAAGCGGCACTGCTCAGCATGTGGTCATTGGTGCGACGGTTGGAACTTGCATTGGCTATAGAAGAAGTGGAGCTTCCCCAGATACGGGGCAACTTGGCATTCGGATTAGCAGCCACCATGTAATCGGGGCTTGTCGGATCCATACTCTTCGGAGTCCAGTAGTCGGTAGTGCCTTCAAATAGTGGCGAGAAGGCCACATCTCCTGACATAAAGGTATAGTACAATTCGCTGCTATTAAAGTAGTCGCGTTTGCCGATACCCTGCAACATCACGCTCAAGTCGAAGCCAGCATAGTTCACACCCAGGTTGATGCCATATTGATATCGTGGTGTCGTATTACCGATGATGGTCATATCACCTGGTTTGTCGAATGTATTTTTACCATTGTTGATTTCGTTGACATCGCCTTCGCGATTGTCACCATCGCGTAGGTTCTTGAATTTGTAGTCACCCGGACGTGGACTATATCCGTTCAAGGTAGGCACGCCTTCTTTCAGTTGCCAAGTAGCTGTGTCTTCAAAATCGTTTATAGTATAGAAACCATCGTAGCGGTATCCCCAAAGTTCGCCTATGGTCTTGCCTTCATACAGGTAAGAGAGGCTCTTGTCTTCGTTGAAGTTCAGTGAAGTAATCTTCGACTTGTAGTCCCACAGGTTGAAACCGATATTGTACCCCACTTTGCCAATCTTGTCGCGCCAAGCCAGTGAGATTTCCCAACCGCGTGTGCGCATCTTACCTACATTTTGGTTCGGGGCTGTGGCGCCCAATACGGCTGGCAGTGCAACACTCTGAGAAAGGATGTCCTTCGTTTCGCGCTGGTACCACTCGAAGTTACCGGTCAGGCGACTGTTGAGCAACGCAAAGTCAAGTCCCACGTTAGTGGTCGTGATGGTTTCCCAAGTGAAGTTGGAACTGATCAGGCCGGGAGCGCCGATGACGGTCATGTAGCCTTCGTCGTTGCCATTGAGCCATACAGTGGACTGTGTATTCAGTGCCATGGTGGCGATATAGTCGTAGTAGCCGGCAGAGTTTTGGTTACCGATGGAGCCGTGAGACAGACGCGGTTTGATTTGGTCGATGATGTTGCGAGTGCCTTCCATGAAGTTCTCTTCTGCCATGTTCCATGCCAATGAGAACGAGGGGAAGAAAGCAAAGCGAGAGTTTTTAGGGAACTTGGACGAACCATCGTAGCGTCCATTCACTTCCAATAGGTACTTGCCCTTGTAGTCGTAGTTGAAGCGGAAGAAACCACTGCGGATGGCATAGCTCTGGTAGTTGTCTGAGGTAGTGACCTTGCCTTGTGCATTGCCCATAGAGGGGATGTCAGGCAGAGCTTGTGTCTCGGCATTCGTATTGTAATACTTATAATCGTAATCTTCCTGAGAGAAACCGGCCATCAACGAGAAATTGTGGTCTTGCAGCAGGTTGTACTTGTAAGTGGCGTAAGCATTGTATGCATTACGGGCGTTGTAGAAATAGCGTGCCACATAATAGTCCTCTCCTGAAGGCATAGACGATACACCTTCTTGGATGTCGGCTGCTTTCCACTTGCCCGAATAGTAGTCGAAGTTGGTAGCCTGCTTCTGGTAGGTGTATTCGAATACGGCTTCCAACCCCTTCACCGGACGTACGATAGACTTGAAGAAGAAACGCGGCGTGTCGATGGTGGTGTGACGTGAGTTACTGTTCTGGATGATAGCCAAAGGCGTCTTGATGAGGTTGCCTGCCGGGTCGATGCCTTCGGGCAGGAAGTTATGAAGACGAGTCGAATACATGAAACCACTTTCATCGTTCAGATAGTCACGCTTCTGTTGTGAGTAGTTGATAGTAGCTTCTTGCGTGTACCATTTGGTAACGTCTGCCGAAATTACGCCGTTGAATGTCATACGCGTATAGTTGTCCTTATCACCCTGTAACGGACCGTTTTCCGTATAGCGGTTGCCTGACATGCGGAAACGAATGCGCTCTGTCGCTCCGCTTACCGTGAAGTTATGAGTCTGTGAGAAACCGGTTTCCATCATGCGGTCGTACATGCTCTCCTGCTTCAGGTAGTAGCGCTTGCCGTCTTCGTTGGCTACCAGGATGCCGGTATCTTCATAGAAAGTACCCAGGCTGGAGAGTGCCGAACGGTTGTTTTTGTACACATCCAAGTAGTTCAACCAAGAGTCAATGTTCTGGTTGTTACCACCGGCATAGGTGTTACCCAGTGTTTCCTTATAAATAGGAAGGAAAGTTTCCAGTCCCACTTGTTTGGGAGTGTTGATGGCGTTGACAAAACCGAAGTTGTTGTTGTAAGTCACCGAAATCTTCTCCTCCTTGTTGGGGCGCTTGGTGGTGATGAGTACCACACCGGCGGCTGCGCGTGCACCATAGATGGCTGATGAGGAGGCATCTTTCAGTACCGTTACCGACTCAATGTCCTCGGGGTTCAGCGTATCGATATCACCGGGAACGTTGTCAATCAGCACCAGCGGCGCCAAAGCGGAAGTTCCATCGTTGCTGCCGGAGAAGGTAGCCGTACCACGAATCTGGATGCTCTTTCCTGTCTGTCCCGGCGTATTGCTACCACTGGTGATGGTCAGACCGGGAACGGCACCCTGCAAGGCTGCGGCGGTATTGGGTTGCGGACGGCTTCCCAATACTTCGTCCATTTTCACTGTAGATACGGAACCGGAGAGGTTGGCCTTCTTCTGCGTGCCGTAGCCTACTACTACGACTTCTTCCAGTTGTTTGGAGTCTTCTTCCATCACCACATGAATCACATTTCCGTCAATCACTTTCACGTTAACGGTCTTGTAGCCTATGTAGGTAATCTGCAATGTGACCGGCAATTTGTCAACTTCTAATGAGAATTCTCCGTCGATGTTTGTAATGCAACCGATGGTCGTATTGGGTACAATGACAGAAGCGCCGATGATCGTTTCCTGCATTTTGTCCACTACGATACCTTTCACAATATGCTTCCCCGATTGCTGAAGAGTGTGTACGGCAGGTTTTCCTGCTCTGTCTGTGTCATGAACAATGTCTTTCTGTCCGGGCAAAGCTGCTGAAGCCATACTTCCCATTGACCAAAAAAGAACCACCAAAGCAAACAAGAAAGAAGCTGGCTCTGGTTTACATGATTTTTTTTTCATACTTTAGATCTGTTTTTAATTAATAACTTATGTTGCCTAATACAATGCAAACCTTTGAAATTCCAAACAGCCACTACCCTAAGACTAGTTTTAGTAAACCAATACTGAAAGCATATTACTCACTTGTTGTCTATTGTAATTGAGTCTTACTAACCAACTTCTCAGGTTTTTAGAATTTGTTATTATATTTTATATTGTAAAGGTGTGTAAATATAATGATATTTAAATTCTATGTTTACTGAAGGATATATTATTTATGCTTATTTAACAATGTCTTAGGTGTCAGCGGAAAAGTGATGGATGAACAATGAGAACCAATCATCGGTGCTAATGTGCCTATACAGCGTATGGATACGGGAAATATATGGCTCATCCGGCATTTGGAGTGATAATCGGGCTTTTAGCCCGCTAATGATAGAAAGCGTCATTGTGCGCTGTCACTCCAAATATCGGATGAGCCCGATTTACATCATTTCGGATAACGCCCAATACTATCACAACAAGGATTTGTGGGAATGGGCAGAGGAAACGAATTTCTTTTTGACTATAAAAGAAGCATGGAGCAAGCGGGCTCCTTCCATTTATTGATTTATTCTTTACAAAAACGGCTTTTGAAATCACGGTGCTACATGTTGTTACCCTCAGTCGTTATCTGAGGTAGCCTCAGTCGTTATTTGAGGCAGCCTCAGTCGTTACTTGAGGTAGTCTCAGTCGTTACCTTTCCCTACCCCTTCCAGAAGTACTCCTGGAGCTGTTTTTTTGTTGAGAAATGAGAAAACTGCGATTTTTCGCATTTTTTGGCGTGGAATGATATTTTTTTACATTTTATGGCTTTCGCAATCGGTAAAAAGCAATCTTTCCGGCTCATCCGGCATTTGGAGTGATAATCGGGCTTTCAGCCCGCTAATGATAGAAAGCGTCATTGTGCTCCATCACTCGTAGCCAAAGGCGCCATGATGAAGAGGACATGAAAGAGGGCTGTCATGCGCTGGACGCGGTGGATATGGCGTACAGCGCATGAGCTGTTTATAGAAGATGGATGGAAGTCAGCGTATTCTTAGGCTGCTGCGTTGTCTCAATCTTTTCCTTCAAGTACTCATAGAAAGTATATTGCGAGCGTACCTTCTCCTTTTTGCGATGCGTTGATTTCCATTGGTTTTTCAAATGGTCGTCCACGAAGCAGGCTTTCCGTTTGTCGGCCAGCTGTATGGAGAGCAGGTCGATGAGTTCCTGCTTCAAGTCCGGGTCAAGGATAGGGGTCACGGCTTCGATGCGACGATATAGGTTGCGGCGCATCCAGTCCGGTGAACCGAGGAAGAGTTTGGGCTTTCCGCTGTTGCCGAAGTACCAGATGCGAGCATGCTCCAGGAAGGTGTCCACGATGCGTGTCACGCGGATGTTGCGGCTGTATTCCTGCCCGGGGATAAGGCAGCAGATGCCACGGACAATGAGGTCAATTTCTACGCCTGCCTGCGAGGCTTCGTAGAGGCGCTCTATCATGGCCGGATCTTGTAGGGCGTTCATCTTTAGGATGATGCGACCCTGTTGGCCTTGTCGTGTCAGTTCTATTTCATGGTCGATGAGGCGGTTCAACTCCGGTATCAGGTTGAAGCGAGCTACGAGCAGGCGGTGGAACACTGGGTTCTTCTTGCCTTGCAGTGTGCGGAACAGGTTGTGCAGGTCGTTTACGATAACCGGGTTGCAGGTGAACAGGCCGCTGTCGGCGTAGAGGGTGGCGGTCTTTTCGTTGAAGTTTCCGGTGCTGATATAGGCGTAGCTTGTCAGTTTGCATCCTTGGGGGGTGCGGCGTAATACGAGAGCCACTTTGGCATGCACTTTCAGGCCCGGTATGCTGAAGATGATGTTGATGCCGGCGGCTTTCATCATTTCGGCGGTGGCCAGGTTGTTCTCTTCGTCGAAACGGGCTTTCAGCTCTACGAACACAGTGACCTTTTTCCCATTCTGTGCGGCGGCTATCAGGGTGTTGATGACGGTGGAGTTTTCGGCCACGCGATATTGGGTCACCATGATTTCGTGCACTGTGGGGTCGTGCACCGCTTCGTATAGGAAGTGGATGAAATGGTCGAAGGAGTGGTAGGGGTAGTGTAGCAGCAAGTCCTTCTTCTCCACGTAGCGGAAGATGGATTCGTGTTCGTCCAGGCAGGTCAGCTTCATGGATTGCGGTTTTCTAATGGGTGGGATGCTCGGATTGGGGTTGGGCAGATGCCGCAAGTCCTCCATGTTGAGGTGTTTGTCGCCCGGTACCAGTTCTCGCCGGTCTATGTGGTAGGCGTTTACCAGGAAGTCGAGGAAGTCGTCGGGCATGGCGCGGTCGTACACGAAACGGCAGACGGCGCCTATCTTGCGTTTCTTCACTTTCTTCTTCACTTGTTCGATGATTTCGGAGGTGTTGGCGGCGTTGTCTATCAGGATGTCCGCATCGCGCGAAATTTTGATACAGTAGCTGCTGTCCACTTCATAGCCGGGGAAGATGATGTCCAGGTTGGCCTTGATGATGTCTTCGATGAACATCAGGTAGTAGTTTTTCCCTACCTTGGGCAGTTGGATGAAACGGGGTACCTTGCTGTAGGGCAGTTTCATCACGAAGTATTCGGGAGAAAGTTGACGAGAGGAAGGATTGACAACTTTTCCTTCATCGACTTTCGGAAACAGCCGTACTGCCAGATACAACCGGTTGTCGCGCAGGAAGGAGATGACCTTGTCCTTGCTTACGGGTACCGGGGCGAGGTAGGGGAATATCTCTTCGCGGAAGAAGTTGTGTACAAACTCCTTGTGGAAGGGTTCCACATTGCGGCTCTGATAGAAGATGATGTGTTGTTTCCGTAGGGCAGGTAGTATCTTCTTTTCATAGATGCGCACGCGGTCTTCCAGTTGGCGGTTGACTTCTTGGTTGATTTCGTCCACCAGTTCGGTTGCAGACTGCATGGTCTCTTCATCGCTTTGCGAGGCTCCGTTGGCTATCGCTTTGTGGTCGGCTACGCGTATCTTGTAGAACTCTTCCAGATTGGAGGAGTATATGGAGATGAAGTTGATTCGTTCGTATAGCGGTAGTGTTTCGTCTTCAGCCTCCAGCAGTACGCGGTAGTTGAAAGAGAGCCAGCTGATGTCACGTTTAAAATATCTGTTTTCCATGGTGTGAATATGAGTATTCTCCCCAAATATACTTACCTTTGCCGGATAAACAAAGAAAAGTATGACAAAAGTTGGTTTACTATCCGATACGCACGGCTATTGGGATGAGAAATACCTGCAATACTTCGAGCCGTGCGATGAAATATGGCACGTAGGCGACATCGGTTCGCTGGAAGTGGCACAGAAATTAGAAGCTTTTCGTCCTTTCCGTGCTGTGTATGGCAACATCGACGGGCAGGAAATCCGGCAGATTTATCCGCAGACGCTCCGCTTCACAGTGGACGGGGCGGAAGTGTTGATGAAGCATATAGGCGGCTATCCCGGCAATTACGACCCTTCTATCAAAGGCAGTATTTTGGTGCATCCGCCCAAGCTGTTTATAAGCGGACATTCCCATATCCTGAAGGTGCTGTATGATAAGACATTGGGGCTCCTGCACATCAATCCGGGTGCTGCTGGCAAATATGGCTTCCACCAAGTGCGCACCATGGTACGTTTCGCCATAGATAACGGTACGTTCAAGGATTTGGAAGTGATAGAACTGGCGGGATAACGGGGTTGGGAGGCAATCACGGCCGCTTGAAAGAGTGCTTATCTTTTGTAATATCGCCGGTAGATTTCCTTATATTCTTTTCCTTTCTTGAAGGACTTCAACCAAGTATTGAGGCTGTCCAAAAGGATGGGGGAGTGCTTGCTTACGCCCCAAGAGTAAAACTGCGTGAAGCTGATGGCGGTGTTGATGTCTATTTGAGGAATGCTGTCGGTTGCCGCGCGGGCGATGCTTTCATCGCACACGGCATAGTCAATGTCGCCATGGGCTACCAATGCTATCAGTTGCTCGGAACCATATTTCTCTATCTCTTTAATGTAGATGGTATCGCCTATCTCATCTCCCAAGTGCCGGATGCGCAGGGAGGAGGGAGAACCTTTCACAACATGCAGTGTCTTTCCGGCTAAGTCCAGTTGGTTTTTGATAAATAAGGATGAGTCGGAAGCGGTTTCCGGTTTGCGTTGCACCAGCACTTGCTTGCTCAGCACGATGGGAGTGGTGAGCAGCAAGGAATCTTTCAGCTCACTGGTGGCAAGGATGCTGTTGGCAATCATATCGTATCTTCCTTCGGCCAGGCCTTCCAGTCGTTTGTTGAAACTCATTTCCGGTAAGATGCTGGCTACCAGTCCGTGGTCGCGGGCAAAGGCTTCAATCAGTTCATAATGAAAACCGGCGAAGGTGTCATTGTCTATGTAGAAACCGATGGAGTTGTATTCGGTCGAAGTGCGTATGATGCCTTCGGCGGCTATTTCGGCATAGTCGCGCGGAGCGTTTTGCACCTTTTTCCGCTTCGGAAGAAGAAAATTTGCAATGAGTGTGCCGGCAATTATCAGGATGATGACACAGAGTATTCTGTTTTTGTTCATACAGCTAACATTTAGTCATAGAAGTTCCATGAGAGGCCAATCTTGAACAAACGCGGATTGATGGGGTAGTGGGGAGCTAAGAAATAGTTCGCTTTTCCCATACCGGCATTGACGTGATACATCATGGCAAAGATGCGTGTCCGTTTCAGATGCAGATTGGCGTAAACGTTCACAATCGGATAACCGCCAATCTCTACCTGGTCTTCCGAAGATTGAAGGTGGAACTGCTGTATGCCGGGAGCGTATGCGGGGGCATTGTACTTGCTGAAGTACCGGACATCGGCACCTAATTGTACGGTTAATACCTTTTTGGCGAGTTTCGTCAGCAGGTAGAGGTTGTGGTAGAGTGAAAGTTGCGGCAATGGAAGCACCGTTTCATTGCTTGTCTTCTGCCAGGTCACTTCATTGTCCAGATGGAGTATTCCCAAGCGGAAGTCCTGTTTCAGGGTAGCGGACAGCACTTGGATGTTGTCGCCGCATTGTTCAGGAGTAGCGCTCTGGTTGAAGTAGGTGTAATGCTTGATGTTCTCTATGCCGGCGCGGAGGTTGGTTCCCCAGCGGTTGATATTCAGTTCGCCTTCCACACGTGTACGGAATTCTTTGTTCATGTCGTCATAATCCCAGTTGTAGTGGTTGGAGTGATAATGGCGCATGTAGAAGGAGGGCAGTGTATTGTTAATATATCCTCGTGCGTAGAAGTTGACGGTATCTTTTCCCAGACGGAAGTTCAGGTCTAAATGAGCGTTGATGCGGAATTGTCCGATTGCCTTGTCCATCAAACCGGCTTCACCGTTTATGTTGTAATGCAGCAGCCTCCCTTCACGTTTGGCGAGTTCGCCTCCTACGAATACCTCCTGTTCGGTGTAGCGTATGCGGCGCATATCTGTGGTTATGTCGGTATTCATTAAGTCGTATCGGCTGAACTTATGCGATATATAAGCCGTCAGTCCTGCTTTGGCATATTTGTTGAAGCCTTCCAACAGGGCGATTCCGAATATGTTCTTTACGCTGAGCGCTGTGGTGGAGTCGTTGCTTTGGTGTTCATTAAGTGTGTAGTCATTAGGGAAGAAGCCTTCTGGTTCGTTTCCCGAATGGAACCGATGCCGTGTTCGTTCCACCTTGAAGGTATGGATGAAGCTGGTGACAGGAATGAATTCTTCCGTGTCAAGTGTGTCTTGTGGCATATTTGTTACGGAGGAGAGACTGTCGTTGGCTATGCGGCTGTCAATGGCTGCAATGGTTTTCCCGGATTGGCTTTCTTTTATTTCCCGGGTGGTTTTGGTGAATCCAAGCCGGTATCGTTGGGTCAGGTAAACGTAAAAATCTTTGTTACGATTGGAGGTTTGTTCCAGTCTGACAGGAATAGTGGTTGATTCGTATTCTTTCTTTCCTCCTGACATGTTTTCGGGGCGGGTGATGTACTGGTCGTCGGCGATACCGCCGTTTTCGTTCATCTTCAGGAAGAAGTTGTTGTAGATGGCTTGTATCTGATATTTCTCTCCGATATAGCTTCCGAACAGTCCTGCATTGAAGTGTGAGGTGGATTGGTTTTGATAATATCCACGCCCGTACAGGTAATCGATGTTGAAGCCGAAGGCCAATTGTTTGTTGGCATTGACGGAGAAGTAGGACTTGAAACGTTCCTCTCCGTTAATCTTGTTTCCTGCTTTGTAATAGGTCAGGTTGGTATAAGGGATGTTGCTGTTTGTGAACATCAGTTGGTCCGGTCGGACAAAAAAACTGGAGAAAGGTTCCATAAAGATGTTGGAATCCTGTGTATTCCGTTCAAAGAACAGACGTGAAAGGCGTGGGGAGCCTAAATTTCCCAGATAGTTGTAATGACCGGTTACCCCTTCCATGAGGTTGCTGTTTTGGAAATTGAGGTTGGCGGTGTCGACAGGCATAATGGTGCGGTCACCCAGTTTCTCGCTCAATTGCCACATGTAAAGCTTGGGAGGAAGACTTTGTATTTCCGTGTTGGTGCTGTCTTCCAGATTGTCCGGTTGGGTACTCGGGTCTATCTGATTGCCGAACCTGTCGCGGTTGTTTATCGGATTTAGGGTGTTTTGCGCCATGCTTCCCCCTATTCCAATAACGGATAAAATGATATATGTCAGTACGATTCGTCTCATAATTAGGCGCAAAGATACAATAAAAAATGTTTGCTTACTGAGACTGCTCCTATTATTTTAGAGGAGTTATCGGGAGTTAAAGGGAATTATCATTTCGTTTCGCTCCGTTAGGAGTTAAAGGCCAATAGTATTGCGATAGATAAAATATCGGCCGATAACTTCTTTTGACTTCTGAATAACTCCCGATAAGTCCTCCTTTTTTACTTCATCTCCTGAATCAGTTCCATTCCTTTCTTGATGGCCTCTTCGTTCATCGGAATCAAGTGGTGATGGCGTTCGGGGAGTGTCTTCTTCAGACCTTTGAGCACACTCTCCAATGTGACCATGGGTTTCAGTTTCAGCAATCCGCCCAATACAATCATGTTGAATGCCTTGGCGTTGTCCATCTCGTTGGCGGCATCCATGGCATCAATGCGATAGACCTTGATGTCCTTGCGCGTAGGCGGATGGATGATACCATAACCGTCATAGATGAGCACACCGCCGGGTTTTACCTTGCTTTCAAATTTCTCCAATGAGGGTTGGTTCAAGATGATGGCGGCATCGTATGTGCTGAGAATAGGCGAGGATATTTTCTCATCGCTTACGATGACTGTCACATTGGCTGTTCCACCACGTTGCTCCGGTCCGTATGCCGGCATCCAGGTCACTTCCTTGTTTTCCATCAGTCCGGAATAGGCCAAAATCTTTCCCATGGACAATACTCCTTGTCCACCGAAGCCTGCTATAATGATTTCTTCTTTCATAATTCTAATGTGCTAATTATTTATCCTTCAAGTCACCCAGCGGATAGAACGGGAACATGTTCTCTTCCATCCACTTATTCGCCTTTTCGGGCGACATTTTCCAACCGGAGTTGCAGGTAGAGACGATTTCCACGAGGTTGGAGCCTTTGCCTGCCATTGAGTTTTCGAATGCCTTGCGGATGGCTTTCTTCGCTTTGCGGATGGCGGGAACGGACTGCACGCTCTGGCGGGTGACGTAAGCCGTACCTTCCAGTTGGGCGGCGATGTCTGCCATTTTCAGTGGATAGCCATGCAAATGTGTATCGCGGCCATAGGGGCAGGTGGCTGTCTTCATGCCGACGAGGGTGGTGGGTGCCATTTGTCCTCCGGTCATGCCGTAAATGGCGTTGTTGATGAAGATGATGGTGATGTTTTCACCACGGTTCAGGGCGTGGATGGTTTCGGCAGTACCGATGCAAGCCAAGTCGCCATCGCCTTGATACGTAAATACCAGACGGTCTGGCCAAAGGCGTTTGATGGCAGTGGCAAGAGCGGGCGCACGTCCGTGAGCGGCTTCCTGCCAATCGATGTCTAAATAGTTGTAGATGAACACGGCACATCCCACGGGAGAGATGCCTATCGCTTTTTCTTCCATCCCCATTTCTTCGATAACCTCGGCAATGAGTTTGTGAACCACACCATGGCTGCATCCCGGGCAGTAGTGCATGGGATTATCGTTCATCAGAGTCGGTTTCTTTGCAACCAGATTCTCAGGTTTGATAATATCTTCTTTTGTCATAATTTTACGCTTTAGAGTTCTTTTCCTTGAAAAAGTATCAGTTCATGAACCGTATGAAATATTCCATCAACTTGACGAAGATGGCTGCGCCACACACATAGATGAAGAGCGTGAAGTCATCTTTGGCTACGAAATAGGTGACTATGGACGCGACAGCCAGTATCAAAAAGAGGGTGTTAAGCACGGTTCTTATTTTGTAGGAATCCATATTACATTATTCTATTAAAGATTTCAAAGCGGCTACAATCTCGTCCGGGTCAGGCACGATACCACCTAAGCGACCGAAATGTTCTACTTTCACTTTACCGTTGACTGCAAGGCGAACATCTTCAATCATCTGTCCGGCATTCAGTTCCGTTACAAGCATGCCTTTCACCTTGTCGGCGTATGCGGCGATGGCTTTGGTGGGGAATGGCCATAAGGTGATGGGGCGGAGTATGCCGACCTTGATGCCTTCTTCGCGTGCCATTTCCATAGCTTTTTGTCCGATGCGTGCCATGGAGCCGAAGGCTACAATCAGGTATTCGGCATCATCGCAATGGATTTCCTCGAAGCGCACTTCGTTCTCCTCTATCAGTTTGTATTTGGCCTGAAAGCGAAGGTTGTTCTTTTCCATCTCTTCCGGTTTCAGTTCCAATGAGGTGATGATGTTGGGATTGCGGCCGTTGGTTTTGCCGGTAGTGGCCCACGGACATTGTTCGATGACTTCCGCATCGGTGCGGCGCGGCTTCTGTGCCGGAAGCACCACCTTTTCCATCATCTGTCCGATGACACCGTCGGCAAGGATGATGGCGGGGTTGCGATACTTGAAGGCAAGCTCAAATGCCAATCCTACGAAGTCTGCCATTTCTTGTACAGAAGCCGGAGCAAGAGCTATCAGACGGTAGTCGCCGTGACCGCCACCTTTCACGGTCTGGAAGTAATCGGCCTGGCTCGGTTGGATGGTTCCCAGACCGGGACCGCCGCGCATCACGTTCACAATCAAGCAAGGCAATTCGGCTCCAGCCAAATAAGAGATTCCTTCCTGTTTCAGACTGACACCGGGACTGGAGGAGGAGGTCATCACCATTTTACCACTTCCGGCACCGCCATATACCATATTGATGGCTGCCACTTCACTTTCTGCCTGAAGCACCACCATGCCGGTCGTTTCCCAGGGCTTCAGTTCGGCAAGGGTTTCCAACACCTCCGATTGCGGAGTGATGGGATATCCGAAGTAACCGTCCGCACCGCAGCGGATGGCTGCGTGTGCGATGGCTTCGTTTCCTTTCATTAATACAACTTCTTCTGCCATATTCTTCTGATTTTATTCAACTTTTACTTTATATACGGAAATACATCCGTCGGGACATACGGTTGCGCAGGATGCACATCCGTTGCATTTATCTTCTATGAATTGTTGGGCGTAATTATACCCTTTCATATTCACCTCTTTGGCGAGGGAAATCACGTTGAGCGGACAGGCAACCACACACAAGTTGCAGCCTTTGCAACGTTCGGTGTCCACTACGATTGCTCCTTTGATTTTTGCCATAATTCTCTATTTATTGATTATACATGTCTTTGTTGTAGAAGTTCAGGATGTCCATCATCATCTGATGGGCGTGTCGGGCAGGACTTTCCGGGTTCAGGTCGATGGCATACCGATAGTTGTTCAGTGCCTGCTGCCAGTTGCCTTGCTTCCGATAGGCGTTTCCTCGCAGGTAGTATGCCTCGTCTTTACGGGGAAATTCGGTTTGCAGCATTTGGTCAAGCTGCCGTATAGCCTCTTCCACTCTTCCTTGGTTGATAAGCTCTTTGATGGTATTCAGTTGCTCCATATCATACTGAGTTCGGATTATCAATTCACAAAGATAGTTTTTATTTGGAGACTATGCGCATCTTTCGGTGTAAAAAATAAGAAAATGACTGAAAGGAAAAGCCCGAAGCCATAAAGTATTCTTACAGAATGTCATGGCTTCGGGCTTGTCTTTAAATAGATGTGCCTGCGCTACTTTACAAGCTTTCGCTCATAAGGTGGCTTTTGTGAGTAATGTCTTTGTCCCTTTTTTGTCAGGCAATGTGTACCGGTATCTTTTCAATCCGTCTCTGATGGCGTCCGCCTTCAAAATCCGTATTGAAGAATTCCTCCATTATCTTGTCGGCTTCTTCGGTACTGATGAAGCGTCCCGGCATCGAAAGTACGTTGGCATCATTGTGCTGGCGTGCCAAATGGGCGATTTCAGGTGTCCAGCAGAGTGCTGCACGGATGCCTTGATGTTTGTTCAACGTCATGCTGATGCCTTCACCGCTTCCGCAGATGGCGATTCCCGGATAGCATTCGCCGGCTTCCACTGCTTGGGCCAGTGCATGGGCAAAGTCGGGATAGTCGCAACTGTCGGTAGAGTATGTACCGAAATCTTTGTAAGCCCAACCTTTTGCTTCCAACCACCCGCGAATATGTTCCTTTAATTCAAATCCTGCGTGGTCGGAACAGATTCCTATTGTTTTCATGATGGTAATGTGCTAATGTGATTATTATAGCATTGCTTTTACTTGTTTATATACGTTTTCGGCCGTAAAGCCCAACTTCTCGTCCAATACTTTATAAGGTGCGGAGAAACCGAAGGACTCCAATCCCCAAATTTTGCCGTTGGCTCCGACCAGTCCTTGCAATGTGACAGGCAATCCGGCTGTCAGACCGAATACTTTCGCACCGTTTGGAATAACGCTCTCTTGGTATTCCGGACTCTGGTTACGGAACAAGCCTTCGGAGGGGACAGATACGATACGTACCTTTACGCCATCCTTGCGCAGCAATTCCGTGCCGGCAACCAGAGTAGAGACTTCTGAGCCGGAAGCTACCAGAATCACATCCGGATTTTCGTCAGAACCAGTCACGATGTAAGCTCCTTTGGAGGCCTGTTCGTAATCGTTGCCAGCGGGCAGGTTGGCGACGGTCTGGCGGGAGAAAATCAAGCCGGTAGGGGTTGACATGTTCTCCATGGCGAGTTTCCAGGCGATGGTGGTCTCTTCCACGTCTGCCGGGCGGAGTACCAACATGGAGTTGTGTCCCTTGTGATTTTTCAGTTTTTCCATCAGGCGGATTTGGATTTCTTGCTCCACAGGCTCATGGGTAGGACCATCTTCACCTACGCGAAAAGCATCGTGTGTCCAGATAAACTTGATGGGTATTTCCATCAGGGCAGCCATACGTATGGCAGGTTTCATGTAGTCGGAGAATACAAAGAAGGTTCCGCAAGCCGGGATAATACCTCCATGCAGTGCCATACCGATGCAGCAGCATGCCATTGTCAGCTCGGCAACACCGGCTTGGAAGAAGGCACCGGTGAAGTCGCCTTTCGCGAAGGCGTGTGTTTTCTTCAGGAAGCCGTCGGTCTTGTCCGAATTGGAGAGGTCGGCGGAAGCCACAATCATGTTTTCCACCTTTGTGGCGAGTAAGCCGAGCACGGTAGCCGATGCGGCACGGGTAGCGGCACCTGCTTTTTGTTCGATGGAAGTCCAGTCTATTTCAGGAAGTTTGCCGGAGAAGAACTGTTCCAGTTTGGCCGCTTTTTCCGGATTGGCCTTTGCCCATGCGGCTTTGATGGCATACTTCTCGGCCATGATTTCTTTCAGCTCGGCAGCACGTTTGGCGTATAGTTCCGCCACTTCGGGGAAGATGACGAACGGATTGGCCGGGTCACCACCCAGATTCTTGACAGTGTTAGTATATGCGTCACCGCCCAAAGGGGCACCGTGGGTAGCGCAGTTGGCTTCGTAGCTGCTGCCGTCTGCCTTGCGGGCACCTTTTCCCATCACGGTATGGCCGATGATAAGAGTCGGACGATCGTTTTCAGCTTTAGCCTCATTCAGTGCGCTGCGGATGGCATCGGGGTCATTGCCGTTTATCGTGATTACTTTCCAGCCCCATGCCTCGTATTTCTTGGCGGTATCTTCGATGGTTACATCTTTTGTCTCTGTAGAAAGTTGGATGTCGTTGGCATCATAGAACATGATAAGGTTGTCCAAGCCCAATGCGCCTGCGATACGGCCGGCACCTTGTGAGATCTCTTCTTGTATGCCACCGTCCGAGATATAAGCATAGATGGTCTGTGGCATAACCTCTTCAAAGCGTGCCTTCATGAATTTGGCCGCGATGGCTGCACCAACGGCAAACGTATGACCCTGTCCCAACGGACCGGAAGTATTCTCAATGCCACGCATGATGTTGCGTTCGGGGTGTCCCGGAGTGGGGCTTCCCCATTGGCGGAACGCTTTCAACTCATCGATGGTGAATTTGCCGGTCAGTGCCAGTGTGGAATAAAGCATCGGTGACATGTGTCCCGGGTCAAGAAAGAAGCGGTCACGACCTTCCCATGCCGGGTTTTCGGGATCATATACCAAGAACTCGGAGAAAAGTACGTTTATAAAGTCTGCTCCTCCCATGGCGCCACCGGGGTGTCCGGAGTTGGCTTTTTCTACCATGGATACAGCCAGGATACGGATGTTATCCGCTGCACGGTTCATAAGTTTGTTGTCGTTCATATCGTTTTTATTTAATTTTGAATTTATTAAAAAGAGCGTCTCGTTCTTTCTTTTGCAAAGATAACTCTTTATGTTTGATTAGCAACATTGTATGGGCCTCTTTTTTATTATAGGATTATGGCTTTGGCCTGTAAGGAGTTTAGAATTAGAGGGAGTTATCGTGTTGAAGGAGTTATCGTGTTGGAGGAGTTATCGGGAGTTAGAAGCCGATAGTTCTGCTTACACAAGGAGGAATATCGGCCTTTATCCCGATGCCTCCCCCAATAAAACTCCTTCAAATGAAAAAACGTGTTTAAAAAAAAACAGGAGGTGCAACACACACCTCCTGTCTGAATTCTTAATTATACTGGAATCGATTATTCCAATCTGCGGGCACCGTCGCTGATGACAACATCGTAGATTTTCGGGCTTCTGCCGAATTTCTCTTTGAATTTGTCTTTTGCGTTTTCGATGAACGTGTTATACAGCTCTTCTTTTACCAGGTTGATGGTACAGCCGCCGAAACCGCCACCCATTACGCGTGAACCGGTTACGCCGCAATCGAAAGCGAGGTCGTTCAAGAAGTCCAATTCTTCGCAGCTTACTTCGTACAGCTTGCTCATGCCATGGTGTGTCTCATACATCTTTTGGCCGACGGTTTCATAGTCACCTCTTTCCAGCGCGTCGCATACATCAAGTACGCGTTGAATCTCTTCGATGACATATTCCGCACGCATGAAGTCTTCTTCGCTGATGTCGGCTTTTGCTTCGTTCAGCATTTCCATGTTGACGTCACGCAGGAACTCTACATGCGGATGCTTCTTCTGAACGGCGGCAACAGCGGCTTCGCAGCTTTGGCGGCGCTTGTTGTAGGCAGAAGAGGCAAGCTCGTGCTTCACTACAGAATCTACGAGTACCAGACGGTAGCCCTTCGGATCAAACGGGAAGTATTGGTATTCCAATGAACGGCAATCCAGACGGATGAGGCTTCCTGCCTTGCCGAATACGGAAGCAAACTGGTCCATGATACCGCAGTTCACACCGCAATAGTTGTGTTCGGTAGCTTGTCCCACCTTAGCCAATTCAAACTTGTCGATTTTGTTGTCACCAAACAGGTCGTTTATGGCGTAAGCGTAAGTGCTTTCCAAAGCGGCGGAAGAGGACATACCGGCACCCAGAGGCACATCGCCTGCGAAAGCGGTATTGAATCCTTTTACGTCCACACCGCGTTTCATCATTTCCCGGCATACTCCGAAGATGTATCTAGCCCAGCTGGCGCGGGGAGCGTCTTCTTCGTTCAGGCCAAACTCTACATAGTCCTTCAGGTCGATGGAGTAGGCTTTTACTATATCAGTGCCGTTCGGTTTGATTTCGGCCACCATTCCTTTGTCGATTGCTCCGGGGAATACAAAACCGCCATTATAATCAGTGTGTTCGCCAATGAGGTTGATGCGACCCGGAGAAGCGTAAACTGCTCCTGTAGTTCCGTCAAAGTGCTTGATGAAACGACTTCTTACGTATTCTATATCCATGATATTAAAATTTTATAAGGTGAATAACTAGGATTCTTGATTATTTTTTAGTGTTGATTCTTGAACCAACCAATGCGTAGAACAAAAGGTAAACAGCACAGAATACCACTACCCAGAAGCTGTTGATGTAGCCGAATGCGTCTGCTACGGAAGCCTGGATTGCCATCATTACGGCGCAACCGAATACCATTGTCATAAAAATACCGCTGGCGATAGCCGTATATTTGCCAAGACCTTCAACAGCCATATTGAAGATAGCACCCCACATAACGGATGTGCAAAGGCCAACCAGCAGGAATGAGAAGATACCCATAGGAATAGGTGCCCAAATAACTTCAAGTTTACCCCAATCCACACCGGGGAAGCTGACTTGTGTGTCGGGTGCAAACATACCGAAGAGTACCAAAAGGATGGTGATGGTAGAAACGGTAGTGATCATGGTGCGTGCGCTTACCTTGTTACCGATGCTTGCACCTACGAAACGGCCGATGAGCATCATGAACCAATATACTGCTACAATCATACCTGCTGTGCCGGCAGCGATTCCACAATCTGAAATCAGATAGAGGTTCACAAAGTTGGGAACACCCACTTCGATACCCATATAAAGGAAAATACCCAGCGTACCGAGAGCGAAGTGACGGTAGCTCATGGCTCCCTTGATAAGAGAAACTTCAACAGGAGCCTGTTCGGGTTCTTCGATCTTGGTGAAGAGGATAACGATGAATGCAATCACAAAGATGGCAAGGGCAATCATCAGGGCGGGAGTAGCGTCCGCGATTTTAGCTTTGGTAGCATCTGCAATCAAAGCACCCATCAGGATGTAGCAAGCCACGGCAGCGGTAGAGTTGAATACACCACCGATTTGAATCAGCTGGTTACCTTTGTTACCGCCACCACCAAGAAGGTTGAGCATGGGGTTTACAACGCAGTTGAGGATACACATGCAGAGACCTGAGATGAAAGCACCCACGAGGTAAACGCCGAATACGAGGCCGAGATTGGCCTGCGCATCCAATTGGCCGCTGTACCACTGAATCAGAATGCCGACCATGCCGACAATAAGTCCGATAAGTGCTGTTTTCTTGTAGCCGTACTTGGCGATGAGCATACCTGCCGGGATACCCATAATCAGGTAGGCCACAAAGTTTCCGTAGTTGCCGATTTGAGCGAGTACGTTAGAAATTTCGCCTTGGTTTTTGATAATAGTTGCCATCGGTGTACACAGGTTCGTCACGAAAGCAATCATTGCAAAGAGTGCAATCATGATAATGATGGCTCCCCATTGTTTTTTTTGTTGACTCATGATAATTGAAATGTTGAATTTTTATTAATAAATTTATGATTATTCTTGTACGCCGAATTTGTAAACCGTTATTTGCTGGTACTCGTCGCCCGGTAGCAGTACGGCCGACGGGAAGTGCGTCTTGTTGGGCGTGTCGGGGAAGCATTGTGCTTCAAAGCAGACGGCGCTTCTTGCCGGGAAGGTGGCTCCGTGTGCGCCTTCAAAGCCGCCGAGCCAGTTGCCGGTATAGAGCTGTACGCCGTTTTCGGTGGTATAGACCTCCATGGTGCGTCCGCTGTTCGGTTCCACGCAAGTGGCGGCCAGGCTCAATTCGCCCATTTCTGTTTTGTTCAGCACATAGCAGTGATCGTAGCCTGTGCCGTTTACCAGCTGGGGATGCTTTTCGTCAATGCGTTCGCCGATGGTGTGGGGCGTGCGGAAGTCCATGGGGGTGCCTTCCACTTTCAGAATCTCGCCGGTAGGTATGGATACTTCATCAATGGGGACATAGAAATCGGCATTGATGGTAAGTATGTTGTTCAGTACGGTAGGAGTGGGGGTGCCGATACCGGCCAGGTTGAAGAAGCCGTGGTTGGTCAGATTGACAATGGTGGCTTTGTCGGTAGTGGCGCGGTATTCCATGACCAGGGCGTTGGTGTCATCTTCCAGCCGGTAGGTCATTTCCACTTCCAGTTTTCCGGGAAAACCCTCTTCGCCATCGGCGGAGGTGTAGTTGAAGATGACGGTTGACGGGTCCGGCTGGGTGGCGTCCCATACACGGGCATGGAAGCCGGTCGGACCACCGTGCAGCGAGTTGGGGCCGTTATTGATGGTCAGCTCGTGCTCCTCGCCGTACAGGGTGAATTTTCCTTTGGCTATTCGGTTGCCGTAGCGGCCGATGGTGGTGTTCAAGAAAGGTTCCGGACTGTTGATGACGTGGTCGATGCTGTCATGTCCTAATATCACGTTGGCGTAGTTGCCGTTTTTGTCGGGTACCATGATGGAAAGGATGGCGCATCCATAGTTTGTTACTGCCACTTCCATCCCTTGGGCGTTTTTCAGGATATACAAATCCGTCTTTTTATTGTCTATTTCCCTTTGGAAATCTTCTTGTCTCAAACCGGACAAGTTATTTTCTGCGGTTGTAGTGTTTATCATAATTTGGGGTATCAATTAAATTTCTTGCAAATAAAAAGAAATTCTTTCGTTTCCCCAAGTAAAAAGAAAAGAATGTGGCGAACATTTTAGGAAAGTTTAGCGTTTAACAAATGGAAGGCAAATTGATATTTTTTGTATGTTTGTCCCCATAATCTTAAAAACACACATTTTTAATAGAAAGTTTTAATTAGAAAAACGAATGTATCCTTTAAAATTTGAGCCTGTTTTGAAGCAAACGCTTTGGGGAGGCGACAAGATCATTCCATTCAAACATTTGAATGAAACCCTTGCCAATGTGGGCGAGAGCTGGGAAGTGTCGGCTGTAGAAGGCAGCGAGTCTGTAGTGGCCAATGGTGCCGACAAGGGATTGACTCTGCCGGAAATGGTCCGGAGGTATAAGGAAGAGCTGGTGGGAGAGGCCAACTATGCCCGCTTCGGCACGAAGTTTCCTTTGCTGATAAAGTTCATTGACGCGAAGCAGGATTTGTCCATCCAGGTGCATCCCGGGGATGAGTTGGCTAAGAAGCGCCACAACAGTTTCGGCAAAAATGAAATGTGGTATGTTGTTTCTGCCGACAAGGGAGCCAAGCTGATTTCCGGCTTTGCAGAACAGATTACTCCGAAAGAGTATAAGGAGAGGGTATATAATGGCACATTTGCCGAAGTGTTGCAGACCAGCGATGTGGCGGCGGGTGATGTGTTTTATGTTCCTGCCGGACGTGTGCACGGAATCGGTGCGGGGGCTTTTGTGGCCGAGATACAGCAGACTTCGGACATTACGTATCGCATCTTCGACTACAACCGCAAGGACAAGGATGGCAAGACGCGTGAATTGCATACCAGCCAGGCGATTGATGCCATCAACTTCGCGGATGTGCAGGATGATTTCCGCACAAACTACGAACGTGTGCAGAACGAGCCTGTGGAAATGGTGGCAAGTCCCTATTTCACCACCTCCATTTATGATATGACGGAAGAGATTACCTGCGACTATTCGGAATTGGACTCGTTCGTTATCCTCATCTGTGTGGAAGGTGCCTGTCGCATCACGGACAACGAAAAGAATGAGATTACCGTGCAGGCGGGCGAAACGATTCTGCTTCCGGCTACTACGCAAGAAGTGACCATCGTGCCGGACGGCAGTGTGAAGTTGCTTGAAACTTACGTCTGATTTTCTCTAAAAAGCCTATGTAGTTACATTCTTCAGAAGCAGATGGCGCAGATAATGCGGATTTTTTCCTTGATTTATCTGTGTTATCTGCTTCTTTATGAAATGCATTCAATGATATGATATTGCATTGTTTGTATCACGGAAAATAATATGTAGGTGTGCAGGATAATAATGAGATGATAGATTTTAGGCACGGATTACATGGATTTCACGGGTTCATTAAGAAGAAAACCGTGTAAATCCGTGCAATCCGTGCCTAAAAGAAAGCGAGAGGCATGTTTTGACACGCCTGCATTGTTTGAAATGTAAGCCTAAATACGATGTATCATAGTAAAGGCCTGCTTTCCTATTTCTTCTTCCTGAACATCCTTCTGAAACTTCGCATCAGTTTCACCCCCACCATCACACCGTCAAAAATCGCCATGCCGGTATTGAATGTTCTCATTACGGCATTGGTCTTGTCTTTTGCGGGCTCCAGTGGAGCGAAAATCTCATGCGCGAGTGTGGTCATTACCTCTTTTTGCCGGTTGAGCTGTTTGCGCAGTTCGGCTTTTTGTGCGGCAATGCTTTCCAATGTAGCGGGAATGTGGTTGAGGGTATTATCCATCGGAGTTTCGATTTAGTTGGTTGTGTCATCTAAAAACAGGCCTGCAATCAGTTTCACGGTCGGGTCGATAATCAGCTTTTTGCGGAACATGACGAGCAATACGATGAGCAGGATGTGGAAAAGCGCAATGACGGCAAAACTCATCATCAGCCCGCCTACCAGCGGTGCCAGCACATAGACCAGCGTGAACGACAGGTGAAACAGAACCACTACGCCAAGCACGATGACCAGTAGTACCAGCAGAAGCGTGGAAAGCAGTTTGGAGAGCTTTTCGGCAACTTCCAGTTTGGTATATTCTTTTTGCAGTTCCAGATACTTCTTGAATTCCAGGAACAATTGCTGTATGTTTTCGATGCTTTTATCAGTTGCGAACATAGTGGCTCTGTTTTTAAGTTCTTACTCGGCTACTTCACCTTTGATTTCGGATGCGATTTCATCCACCAGGTCTTTCATCTCGTTGTGATTCAGGCGGATGCCTTTCTTGCGCAGAATGTCTGCGATTTTACTACGGGTATCTTCTCCCTTTTCAGGAGCGAATAAAATACCAAAAGCCGCGCCTACTGCCGCGCCGCCCAAAAAAGCTGCCAATACATTTAATCCTTTCATAATGTTTCCTTTCTTTTTTTAGAGGTTCATACAGCAAAGCTAACAATTATTTTCAAGGAATTGTTCATGCCACCTTTCTTTTTTTTGAAAATATCGTGCCGCCTTTTCTTAAAAGTTTGCTACTTCGTAGTATTTGAAGAAGTAGTAAAATGCCACTTTATGCCATTTCGTAAGATCTTTGTCACCCGACAAAATAGAGGAGAGGGTGCATTTGTCAATGCCTGTATAGTTGCTCAGGTGTTTGGCTTTGATACTTAGTTTCTCCATACGGTTTTTGAGCCAAGTGACAGTGATGTTGTCGATGTCTTTTCGGTCGAAGTTGACAGCCGAAACCGTCAGCTTCCAATCTTCGGGAATCTCACCCTTGAACATTTCGCGTACACGATCGGCCAGTTCCTTTTTGGAGAGGAACTTGCCGTTGACTAAATCTTTTTGTTCGGCGCGTACTATCAGACGGCCTTCTTCGTATGAAACTATTTCAACGACGATGTGTGCCATACGGCGATACTGCTTAGCGAATTCTTCAAGTCGCTTTTTAACCTCGGCAGTAAGAGGAAGTGATTCTAAATTTTTCATAATGTCATCTATTTACGATTTGACAATCGGGTTGTTGTTTGCTTTTTTTTAAGTAGGGGATATACTCCCACCAAATCACAATTTGATAAGTCTTAGCTCTCTTAAGTCGAAAATAGCAATCTGCTTGTTTTTACGCCCGAATTGCTTGGCTTCTTCAAGGTTGGTGAAAATTCGGATGCTGTCAAAGTAGAATTGCTCATTCTCTTCGTTCAGCCATCCGCCGACCTTCTTTTCGTGGCTTAAAGCATGGTTAAGAACTCTTTTCAGCCCTTCTTCTCCGAAACTGTCTTGTGTGTCGAAGTAGGCGACCGAAATACCTTTTGTGACCTTTTTTAAGGTTGTCAGGTCAACCGTGAATCCCAAAGGATTCTCCTTGGCTATCTCGAGAATAGCCGAAATTAAATGTTCCATAATGTAAAGAACTTATGCGGACGTCACCCGCGTTTGTCATGACTATGCAAATATAGTCAAAAGTTTGCTACTGGCAAACTTTTAAGGCCGTTTTTTGCCTTGAAATCATTGTCGCTACACGGCTCTTTAAAGTTTGTTTTCATTTTTCAGACGCGGATTGAGCGGATTGGGCGGATTATTTATGTAGCTGATAAAAATAAAATCCGCTTTATCCGCTCAATCCGCGTCTGGAAAATGTGCTTATGCAAGCTTATCATTGCTTCGGCGCATTCTCAACGAAAAATCATAATTGTTTACACGATATATCTCATTCCTCCAAAATACCTTTCTCCCTGTTTTTTCTTTCCGCGTCTCATCCGGCTCTTTTCTGCTCCATAGTTTCTTCGGTGTTTCTTCGGACGTTCTTCGGACATTCTTCGGTCCTAGGGAGTGGAGTTTGTCCGAAGAACGTCCGAAGCCGAATAGGCCCTGGTAGGGGTGGGACAGGAAGCGGATAGGGAGAACCGCGTAGAAAAGGGGGGAAGGCCATTTTTTCACCGGAATCGGCCGGCTGCGAAAATGAGTCATGAAAATGTTTTACATTCCTTTCGGGGCGCGTGAAGCGTCCGGCTCAATGCCCCTCTCGCATCCGTTGGCAATTGGTCAATCCATTCGCAGGATATTTCGGTTTGACTATAACTCCTTCTAATTCCTTTCAATGAAGCCGGGTGAAAGAATCACGGCTCTTTCATTGAAAGTCGTTTTCATTTTTCAGATGCGGATTTAACGGATTGGACGGATTATTTATTCAGTTGATAAAAATAAAATCCGCTTTATCCGCTCAATCCGCGTCTGAAAAATAAGTGTAAGTCCTAAATGAAAGATCCGTGGTGGTGAAAGAATAAAGTTTTTGCAGATTATTCTTTGACAGGTGGCGAAATTTCTATTAATTTGCCGTCTGAAAGTGCGGTGGCTGAAAAATCAGGGCACTTGCGTGAAAATTTGATAGCGGATAGAAATAGTATAATCAATAAAAATAATCTGAAAATGAAAAAATTAGCTGTATTGGGAATGGGCGTATGTATCGCTTTGGCATTCTCTTCTTGCAAATCAAGTGAAAGTGCTTATAAGAAAGCATACGAAAAGGCTAAACAGCAGGAGTTGGCTGAGCCGCAGCAGACGGAACCTGTTGTACAGGAAGTGGCCGCCCCTGTAGAAGTAAAGGTGGTAGAAAGCGCGCCGGTGGGTGTACGTCAGGAGAAGGTGACCGTTGTATCCGGCGGAGTATTGAAGAAGTTCAGCGTGGTTTGCGGAGCATACAGCGTGAAAGCCAATGCCGAAGGCGTAAAAGGAACATTGGTGAATGAGAATTATGCGGCAATGGTGGTTTACAATGCGGAACGCAACCTGTATCGGGTGGTTATCGGCACCTTTGATGACCGCGCGTCGGCAGAAAGCTTGCGTGACTCGTTCAAGGCGCAACACCCCTCGAATGCCGACTATCAGAAGGCTTGGCTGCTGTATAGCGCCGAATGATAGAGTCGGACGGATTGCCCGAAAGTCTTGTCATCGCTTACGTAATGGTATGATTTTAGGCACGGATTATACGGATTTCACGGAATTCTTAAAGAAAAAAAACGTGTAAATCCGTGCAATCCGTGCCTAAATTATTAGAGGTGAACAGTATTGGATGGTCAATTTCAGGAGTTATAGTGAGTTAAAAGGAGTTATAAAAGATTGCTTGAAAACTTTTTGGCTTGAAAAAGTTTTAATTTTGCATCCTCTCTTTGAGAAGAGGTTAACAAAGATGCAAGTTGACAAGACTGCAAGGAGAAACGGGCCGGAGTTCTACCGGCATCCCCTGTACAAAACAGGCAGTCGGAAGAGCCTTGCCCACTTGTTTACTTGTTCACTGAAAGCAAGTGCAAGAACTTGCGAAACTTGAAATGATAAGTATGGAACAACAATATATATTGAATGCGATAGATGCCGCCTTGCAGGCTGGCGAACAGATACTTTCCATTTACAATGACCCTGCATCGGATTTTCAGATAGAAAAGAAGGCGGATAACTCTCCGCTGACCATCGCCGACCGTAAGGCGCATGAAACGATCAGCCGCTTTTTGAGTGATACGCCTTTTCCTTTGCTGAGCGAAGAGGGGAAGCGTCTGCCTTATTCGGAGCGTCGGGCATGGGAGACCTTGTGGATTGTGGACCCGCTGGACGGCACGAAGGAGTTCATCAAACGGAACGGCGAATTTACGGTGAACATCGCTTTGGTGCACCGTGCGGTACCGGTCATGGGGGTTATCTACGTGCCGGTGAAGAAGGAGTTGTATTTCGGATCGGATGACGGGGGAGCTTACAAGCTTTCGGGCATCACGGCCCGTGACGGAATGTCTTGGGAAGAACTGGTGGCAAAGGCGTTCCGGTTGCCTGAAACGACCGTACGCGACCGGTTTGTCGTGGTCGCTTCCCGTTCGCATCTGACACCGGAAACGGAGGCCTACATCGACGAGGTGAAGCGTACGCATGCGGACGTGGAGCTGATTTCAAGCGGAAGCTCCATCAAGATTTGCCAGGTTGCTGAAGGCAAGGCCGATGTCTATCCCCGTTTCGCACCTACGATGGAGTGGGACACGGCGGCGGGGCACGCCATCGCGCGGGCGGCCGGTATGGAGATCTATCAGGCCGGCAAGGAAGAACCTTTGCGCTATAATAAAGAAGATTTGCTGAATCCTTGGTTCATCGTGGAAGCCAAGCATGCAGTCACAGCTAAAACATCCTTTTCCTTATGACGTTCGAGATAGTATTTGTATTGCTTGCCTTGTTGGGCATGGTGGTTGCTCTGGTGATGGACAAAATGCGCCCGGGCATGGTGCTGTTCACGGTAGTGGTGCTGTTTCTTTGTGCCGGTATCCTGACCCCGAAGGAGATGCTGGAGGGGTTCAGTAACAAGGGGATGATAACGGTTGCCATGCTGTTTCTAGTGAGCGAGGGCATCCGGCAGTCGGGTGCTTTGGGGCAAATCATCAAGAAGTTGCTTCCACAGGGCAAAACTACGGTTTTCAAGGCGCAGTTTCGCATGTTGCCCACCATTGCCTTCATTTCTGCGTTTCTGAACAATACGCCGGTGGTGGTTATTTTTGCTCCCATCATCAAGCGTTGGGCGAAGTCGGTCCGGCTGCCGGCTACCAAGTTCCTGATTCCCCTTTCCTACGTGACGGTGCTGGGAGGCATCTGTACGCTGATAGGCACTTCCACCAATCTGGTGGTGCATGGCATGATTCTGGAGGCAGGGTACGAGGGCTTTACCATGTTTGAGCTGGGCAAGGTGGGCATCTTCATTGCCATTGCGGGCATCCTCTACCTGTTTGCCTTCTCTTCGCGATTGCTGCCCGATGTCCGCACGGATGGTGTGAAGGAAGAAAGCGACGAGGCGGAGGATAACGATCTTCTGCATCCCGTGGAAGCCGTGCTGGGTGCTCGTTTTCCCGGCATCAATAAGAAAACAGGCGACTTCGACTTCAAGCGTCACTACGGTGCCGAGGTGAAGGAGATTAAACGCAACGGACAGCGCATTGTGGGCGAGGCGCTGGAAGGCGAATACTTCCGCGAAGGCGACACGCTGGTGGTGCTGGCGGACGACTCCTTTGTGAAGACATGGGGAGAGTCGTCTGTGTTCGTGTTGCTTGCCAACGGCAAGGATACGGAACCGGTGGCGGGAAGAGGAAAGCGTTGGTTTGCGCTGACGCTGCTGGTGCTGATGATTACCGGTGCTACTGTGGGCGAACTGCCGGTGGTGAAAGAGGCGTTCCCCGGCATCAAGCTGGATATGTTCTTCTTTGTTTCCATCACCACCATCATCATGGCGTGGACGAAGATGTTTCCGGCACGTAAATACACCAAATACATCTCCTGGGACATTCTGATAACCATAGCCTGTGCCTTTGCCATCAGCAAGGCGATGGGCAATTCGGGAGTGGCGGATGTGGTGGCGCGGTTCATCATCGGCATGAGCGACCACTACGGTCCCCACGTGTTGCTGGCGGCGATGTTCATCATTACCAACCTCTTCACGGAGCTGATAACCAACAATGCGGCGGCGGCGCTTGCCTTTCCACTGGCGCTTTCCATTTCGGCGCAGATGGGGGTAAGTCCGATGCCTTTCTTCGTGGTGATTTGCATGGGGGCGTCGGCAAGTTTTTCCACGCCCATCGGCTATCAGACCAACCTGATAGTGCAGGGTATTGGTAACTACAAGTTTACGGACTTCGTCCGCATCGGTTTGCCGCTGAACATCATCTCCTTCCTGATTTCCGTGTTCCTGATACCGTTAATCTGGCCGTTCTGAAAGAGGAAAAGAAATGATGGCAATTTGAATAAATTAGGCACAGATTACACGGATTTACACGGTTTTTTCTTTAAGTAATCCGTGAAATCCGTGCCTGAAAATCAGAATAGAAATGAATTAAACAATTGTTATATGGACGAGAACAATCACATCTACCCGATATTCGACCGGATGCTGGCACGCCGCGATAAGGAAGAGTTGCTGAAGCAGCGTGGTGTCATGGTCTGGTTCACCGGTCTGAGCGGTTCGGGCAAGAGCACGATAGCCATCGCGTTGGAGCGCGAGCTCCATAAACGGGGAGTGCTCTGCCGCATTCTGGATGGCGACAACATCCGTAGCGGTATCAACAACAATCTTGGCTTTGCGGAAGCCGACCGTGTGGAGAACATCCGTCGCATCGCCGAGGTCTCCAAGCTCTTTGTAGATACCGGCATCGTCACCATTGCAGCCTTCATCAGTCCCAACAACGACATCCGCGAGATGGCGGCAGGCATCATCGGGCACGACGATTTCCTGGAAATTTATGTCAGCACTTCGCTGGAAGAGTGTGAACGCCGCGACGTGAAGGGGCTCTATGCCAAGGCACGCAAGGGAGAAATCAAGAACTTCACCGGCATCTCCGCGCCTTTTGAGGCACCTGCCCGCCCGGCGTTGACGCTGGATACCGCCGTGCTCAGCGTAGAAGAGTCGGTAGGCAAGTTGCTGGAGCTTGTTTTACCAAAAATACAGAAGAAATAACTTTAAGTTTCGCAAGTTCTTGAACTTGCTTCCGGTGGACAAGTAAACAAGTGTACAAGGCTCTTCAGGCTGCCTGCCTTGTGCGGGGGATGCCGGTAGAATTCCGGTCCGTTTCTCCTTGTAGCCTTGTTAACTCGTATCCTGAGAGCATATCAAAGAGATGCGAAACTTTAAAAAATAAGCTACTTATGAAAGAAGAATATAGATTGAGCCATTTGAAGGAACTCGAAGCGGAGTCCATTCATATCATCCGCGAAGTGGCGGCGGAGTTTGAGAATCCGGTGATGCTCTATAGCATCGGAAAGGATTCGTCGGTGATGGTGCGCCTTGCAGAGAAGGCGTTTTATCCGGGCAAGGTGCCTTTCCCATTGATGCACATCGATTCTAAGTGGAAATTCAAGGAGATGATTCAGTTCCGCGACGAATATGCCAAGAAGTATGGCTGGAACCTGATTGTGGAAAGCAACATGGAGGCTTTCAACGCCGGGGTGGGGCCTTTCACGCATGGCAGCAAGGTGCATACCGACCTGATGAAGACGCAAGCATTGCTTCATGCACTGGATAAGCACAAGTTTGATGCCGCGTTCGGCGGTGCCCGCCGCGACGAAGAGAAGTCGCGTGCCAAGGAGCGTATCTTCTCTTTCCGCGACAAGTTCCACCAGTGGGATCCCAAGAACCAGCGTCCCGAATTGTGGGATATCTACAATGCCCGCGTGCATAAAGGCGAGAGCATCCGTGTGTTCCCCCTCAGCAACTGGACCGAACTGGACATCTGGCAATACATTCGTCTGGAGAACATCCCCATCGTGCCGCTGTACTTCGCCAAAGAGCGTCCCTGTGTGGAGATAGACGGGAACCTGATTATGGCAGACGACGAACGCCTGCCGGAGCAGTATCGCGACCGGATAGAGATGCGCATGGTACGCTTCCGCACTTTGGGCTGCTGGCCGCTGACCGGTGCCGTGGAGAGCGAGGCGGACACCATCGAGAAGATTGTCGAAGAGATGATGACCACCACCAAGAGCGAACGTACTACCCGCGTCATCGACTTCGACCAGGAGGCGAGCATGGAGCAGAAGAAGCGCGAAGGATACTTTTAAATTGAGAATTAAAAATTGAGAATTGAAAAATGAATGATTCTACACTTGATATAAAGGCTTTTCTGGATAAGGATGAACAGAAGGACTTGCTGAGATTGTTGACTGCGGGTTCGGTGGATGACGGTAAATCCACCTTGATAGGCCGTTTGCTGTTCGACAGCAAGAAACTGTATGAAGACCAGTTGGATGCATTGGAGCGCGACAGCAAGCGGATGGGAAATGCGGGCGACCACATAGACTACGCACTGCTGCTGGACGGCTTGAAGGCGGAACGCGAGCAAGGTATCACTATCGATGTGGCCTATCGCTATTTCTCGACCAACAACCGTAAGTTTATCATTGCCGATACGCCGGGGCACGAGCAATACACGCGCAACATGATTACCGGTGGCTCCACCGCCAACCTTGCCATCATCTTGGTGGATGCGCGGATGGGTGTCATTACGCAGACACGCCGCCACACCTTCCTGGTTTCGTTGCTGGGCATCAAGCACGTGGTGCTGGCCGTCAACAAGATGGACTTGGTGGACTTTTCGGAAGAACGCTTCAACGAGATTGTGGAAGAGTACCGGAAGTTTGTTGCTCCGCTGGGCATTCCCGATGTGAACTGCATCCCGCTTTCGGCATTGGATGGCGACAATGTGGTGGAGAAGTCGGAACGCACGCCTTGGTATAAGGGCATCTCCCTGCTGGATTTTCTGGAGACGGTGTACATAGACAATGACCATAACCTTGCCGATTTCCGTTTCCCGGTGCAGTATGTGCTGCGTCCCAACCTTGACTTCCGCGGATTCTGCGGCAAGGTGGCGTCCGGCATCGTGCGCAAAGGGGACGAGGTGATGGCGTTGCCCTCCGGCAAGAAGTCGCACATCAAGAGCATTGTGACCTATGATGGCGAGTTGGATTACGCTTTCCCGCCCCAGTCGGTGACGCTTACTTTGGAAGACGAGATTGACGTGTCGCGCGGAGAGATGTTGGTGCATCCCGGCAACCTGCCGATGATGGACCGCAATTTTGAAGCGATGCTGGTGTGGATGGACGAGGAGCCGATGGATGCCAACAAGTCGTTCTTCATCAAGCAGACCACGAACCTCAGCCGTACACGCATCGACAACATCAAGTACAAAGTGGATGTGAACACGATGGAGCACCTTTCCATCGACAACGGAAAATTGGATAAAGAGTCGTTGCCGATGCAGCTCAACCAGATAGCCCGTGTGGTGCTGACCACAGCAAAGGAACTCTTCTTCGACCCCTATCAGAAGAATAAGGCGACCGGCTCGTTTATCCTGATAGACCCCATCACTAACAACACCAGTGCCGTCGGCATGATTATAGACCGGGTAGAGGGCAAGGAACTGCACGTGTCCGAAGACCTGCCCGTGCTGAACCTGCCGAAGCTGGGCATCGCCCCCGAACATTACGAGGCGATAGAAGTGGCGGTGAAGGAACTGGAACGGCAAGGGATTGCGGTGGTTGTGGAGAAAGAATAGGTTGATGATATAAATTAGGCACGGATGACACGGATTTCACAGATTACTTATAAAGAAAAAACCATGTAAATCCGTGTAATCCGTGCCTGAAAAATCGAAACCTTGTTTTGATACACTTCTAAGATGTAGCGAGGATAAGTATTCGTACTTGAAAAATAAAAATTAAAAAGTAAAGAATAAGAGTTGAATAATAGGAATCTCTCAATTTTCAACTCTCAATTCTCAATTTAAGAAAGATGGGACTATTAGAATTTAATAAACTTCCGATAAACACATTGGTAGGTGCTGATTGGAAAACATTCAAAGAAGTTACGAAGGGGCGGGAGATAGAGGCTGCCTACAAAGGCAAGTACCGCCTGACAAAGGCTGTCTGCCGGTTGCTCTCCACGCTGGCTCCCCTGCAGGAGAGACGTTATGAGAAACTCTTGGCGAACAAGCCTTTGGAGCATGACCCGGTGTTCATCTTAGGGCACTGGCGCAGCGGGACGACGTTTGTGCACAATGTCTTCTCTTGTGACAAGCATTTCGGATACAACACCACCTATCAGACGGTATTCCCGCACCTGATGATGTGGGGACAGCCCTTCTTCAAGAAGAACATGAGCTGGCTGATGCCCGACAAGCGCCCTACGGACAACATGGAACTGGCGGTGGACCTCCCGCAGGAGGAGGAGTTCGCCTTGACGAACATGATGCCCTATACTTATTATAATTTTTGGTTCCTTCCGAAATACCAGCAGGAGTATGCCGACAAATACCTGCTGTTCGACGACATCACGGCAGAGGAGCTGAAAGTCTTTGAAGAGACGTTCCTCAAGCTGATAAAAATTTCCCTTTGGAATACGCACGGCACACAGTTCCTTAGTAAGAATCCCCCGCATACGGGACGTGTGAAGGAACTGGTGAAAATGTTTCCGAACGCCAAGTTTATCTACCTGATGCGCAACCCCTATACCGTGTTCGAGAGTACCCGAAGCTTCTTCACCAACACTATCCAGCCGTTGAAGTTGCAGGACATCGGCAGCGAGGAACTGGAGCGAAACATCCTCTCCATCTACGCCAAACTCTATCATAAGTATGAGGCGGACAAGGCGTGCATCCCCGCAGGCAATCTGATAGAGGTGAAGTTCGAGGATTTTGAAGCCGATGCTATGGGAATGACCGAACACATCTATAAGACGTTGACGATTCCGGGCTTTGCGGAGGCGCGTGCCGACATCGAAAAGTATGTGGGTGGCAAAAAAGGCTATAAGAAGAATAAGTATAAGTATGACGAACGTACCGTGCAGCTGGTTCAGGAGAACTGGAACTTTGCGCTGGAGCAGTGGGGGTACGAGTTGTGATTTTTCAGGACTTTAATGATATAAAAAAGAAGGCACGGATTACACGGATTTGCACGGTTTTTCTTTAAGTAATCCGTAAAATCCGTGTAATCCGTGCCTGAAAAATAACTTACTTGCGGAATTAGAATGCAATAATCGATGAACAGAAAGAAAATTTGTATAGTAGCTATGCTGTCTGCCTTGTTCTGTTGTGGAACCCTCTTTGCGCAGCAGCAACATCAGGTAGAGATGCTTCCTTTTGGAAATATGGATCAATGGATTGACCGCCAAATCAAGGAGTCGGGTATCATAGGTGGTGCCACGAAGCATGTGTATGCCATCGGTCCTACGGCCACCATCAAAGAGAATACGGCTTACAAGAACATGGGCGGATCGCCGTGGGCAACCTCCAATGTGTATGCCCGGGTAGCCGGCATCTCTAAAACGAACACTTCCCTTTTCCCGGAGAAGCGGGGAGATGGTTTTTGCGCCCGGATGGATACCCGCATGGAGAGCGTGAAAGTGATGGGGCTGGTCGATATAACGGTATTGGCTGCCGGTTCCATGTTTTTGGGCGAGGTGCATGAACCCATCAAGAGCACCAAGAATCCGCAGAAGATGCTGAATTCTGGAATCGCCTTTACCAAAAAGCCCATAGCCATTCAGTTCGACTATAAAGTGAAGATGTCCGATCGTGAGAAGCGTATTCGGGCGACGGGATTCAGCCGTATCACGGAGGTGGAAGGTAAAGATTTTCCGGCTGTCATCCTGCTTTTGCAGAAACGGTGGGAAGATGCGGAAGGGAATATTTATGCCAAGCGTGTGGGAACGATGGTGGTGCGCTATTATGAGACAACCGATTGGCACAACAATGCTACCTATTCCATTATGTATGGCGACATAACCGGCAATCCCGCTTATAAGGCACACATGATGCGCCTTCAGGTAGAAGAGCGTTATGCCCTGAATAGCAAGGGCGAGAGTGTTCCTATCAAGGAGGTGGCTTGGGGTACGGAAGAGGATGTGCCTACCCATATAGTGTTGCAATTCACGTCCAGTCATGGCGGCGCATATATCGGCTCTCCGGGCAATTCGCTGTGGATTGATAATGTAAGGTTGGTTTATTGACACATCGCGGGATAAAAAACTCCCGTTCTCTTCATTTTTATGTAAAAATCTTTGGTATTATTAAAAAAGTACCTATTTTTGCAGCGTATTTTGTGTCATTTGGATGCAGACAATGATTGAAAAAAATGAGGTGTAAAAACTCTGATATGAGGAAAGTCCTAACTGTTAAAGCAATAGCACAATGTGCGGCGTTCTTTTTATTCTGTTTGTTCCCCTTGAAGGGGACTTGCCAAACAGGAGAGGAAGTAGTGGATGCTTTGGTGAAAATGGGATTTGAAAATGTCGGATGGACGGAAGATGACCACGAACGGGTATATGTGTTGGAAAATTCAACATATCGTATTCAGGGCGTTGGCATTGGTAAGGCGATAGATGTTATTCAAGAACGGGGATTATCGGAAGGTAAAACATGCCGGGTAGTCGTTTTGAATAATAATGTGCCTCAGATTTCTTTGAGCTATCATCCGATAAAGGGTGATACCGTACCTCAAGTGGAGCGCAGAGACTGGAATGTCAGTTATGAGTTGGGTGATACTTGGAAAGAGGCACGGAAGATAAAACTGAAAAATCGTTCTTTGTTTAAGATTGATGTGTTGGTATATCCGCAGTTGGCGTTCAAGAATTTGATACTTACGCAAATTTATCAAGTTTTGTTTGATTTAAGTCCAGCTATAGAGGTCTCTTTATGGAAAGGAATGAAGTTGACCGCACAGGTGAAATTTCCCGTATATAATGACGGATATGGAATTTATGAAGGGAAAATTCATCCGGGACATCTAACCATATCGCAACGTTTTCGCTTGCCGTATAATATATTCGGTAGGGTAACAGCCGGGTATTTTAATATGGATAGATATGGCATTGATGCAGATTTTGTTCATCCGTTCAAGGACGAGCGATTTGCTGCCATGCTGAGATTGGGATATACAGGTATTGGATTTTGGGACGGCTTTACGCTACACTATGACCCCACGATGACTTTCACATGGTCGGTCGGTGGTAGCTTTTTCTGGACAAAATACAATACGCAATTTACGGTGCAGGCGCAACAGTTTTTGTATAAAGAAGTTGGTGTCAAGGCAGAAATGATTCGTCATTTCCGTTATTGCTCCATTGGCTTCTATGCAATGAAAGCACAAGAGGCTCGAATCAATGGCGGATTTCGTTTTCAAGTCTTGTTGCCACCTTATAAATATAAAAGGTATAAGTCTGTGCCACGTATAAATACTTCTGCTAACATGGGTATTGTTTATAATTCAGGTAACGAACGCTATTATTATAAAGAATATAAGGCAGAAGCCAGTGACAATATAATGGAGAAAAATAGTTTTAACCCATATTTTATTAAGTCAGAATTGTTAAATTTTTAATTATTTTATTGAGATGAAAAAGATTAAGTTCTTGAACGGCATGAGTGCAATTTTCGCATTTGCCGCAGTAGCTTTGGCTACAACTTTCACTTCTTGTGAAAAAGAGGAGTTCAATGTGAAGTTTGAACCCAGCCCTGCAAAGATAACATTTACTCCGACTGTTATTGACGCAGGTACGAATGTAGATGTAACAGCTAGCGCAGACTTTGAAGGTACTACTGCTGAAATTACGGGTAGCAAGGATATTGCAAAGGGATCTCGTGAAATTAAGGCTACGGTTAATGGTGTAAGTGGTTCTGTTACTGTAAATTATGAAGCTTTGGCCGCTGGTCAAACAGTAAACTATTCACCTGTTATTTTGCTGGATTCCAAATATGAAGGTGTGGAAGTGGTTGCTGAGGCAGAACTGGGAACTCCGGGTGCGCGTATTTACGGAAACTTCAATGGAGAATTTACTCATGATCATGCAGGTTCTGTATGGGGCATCAATGCTACTGACTATTACTTCCCCTATAAGGCAACTTGGAATGAGAAGGCAACTTTGGAGGTGATTAGCAAAGAAATTTATTCTCCGTCATTTACTTTGAGTGAAGCAATTGAAAGCACAGAATTTTCTAATGAAGGTGAAAGTGATGAGTTTAAGGCTTCTGCATGGTCTATGTTTACAGCATATTATGTGATTACTCCGGCAAAAGTTACATATACTTGGACTTCTATTGCATCTGATGAGGTCGTAGCCAAAGTGGTTTATAATAATCCTATCTATAAAATTGAGGCTGCGGCTGAGGAAAAAGCTGCTCCGGGTCATGAACACAGTTATGAACATGGACACGGTCACGGAAATAACCCGAATGCTGGTGGTGGTATCGTAATGCCCGAATAATTCATCTTTCAGCATTAATATAAGTGTAATTTTAAAAGTAAGAGACTACAATGAAAAGTAAATTTATCATAGCTTCATTGTTACTGGCTGGTGCTTGTGTAACAGTGAATGCGCAGGAAAAAGATAAATATTATACCGAAAAGGGTTCGGATAATATTTATGTAGGATTGGGCATCGGAGGAATGTCTGTAATCAATGGCGGTTTTAATACTCCTACATTTAATGCCAACATTACAATTGGTAAGCACATTACTCCGGTATGGGGTGTACGCGGTCAGTTCGGTGGTTTCTGGCAGAGTTTGGATGAACAAGATAATGGTTATAGCCGCTATTGCAAGAAGTTCGGTGAAATCAATTTGGACGCTACGCTGAATTTGATTAACCTTTTCGCAGGTTACAATCCTAATCGTGCTTTCAACTTGTATGCTTTTGGTGGTCCGACAATGAATATCGCTAGAGCTGTTGATACAGAATTGACTATCGCTCAGGATGGCAAGCAAACAGCAGTTTATACTGAAGATGGTGCGAAAGCTCGTTTCGGTGCTACTGTAGGTTTGGGTCTTGGTTATGACATCAACTCTAAGTGGGGTGTTAACTTGGAAGCTCGTTTCGGTGTTACTCCTTCTATCTTCGGTGATGCAAGCGACTGCCGCAAAGCAGAAGCTTCTGCTCGTTTGAATTTGGGCGTTGCATATACCTTCGGTGGTAAGAAGTTCGTGAAAGCTTCTAACGTTGACGAAGATGCTCTCAATGCAGAGATCAACCGTTACAGAAGCGAGTTGGCACAGGCTCAGGCTGACTTGGAAGCAGCAAGAAAGAATGTTAGAACTGAAGTGAAAGAAGTTACGAAGGAAGTTGAAGTGGCTGGTCCGCGTGCTATCTTCTTCAAGATTGGTAGCGCTCGTCTGGATGACTACGGTAAGGTTAACATCCAGTTGGCTGCTAAGATCCTGAAGGCTAATCCGGATAAGAAGTACAAAGTTGCAGGTTACTGCGATAAGGCTACCGGTAGCGCTCCTTTCAACCAGAAGTTGTCTGAAAAGCGTGCTCAGGTTGTTTACGATGCTTTGGTTGCTGAAGGCGTAAGCAAAGATCAACTCGAACTCGTAGGCTTCGGTGGTACTGAAAACATGTTCGGTAAGAACTTCTTGAACCGTGTAGTTATTCTTGAATAATACGGTTCTCGATAACAATAGACTCTAAAAAGAAGGCGTCTGGATTTTCAGGCGCCTTTTTTATACTTAAATAGAAATATCCTGCAAATGTAACACTCATTCAGCCGTTTTGACTGAACACCCCTTTGTAGGGATGCACCCTGGTGCATCCGCTCGGTTTCCCCGGCAAATATTTCTATGTAAAGAAGTTATTCGGGAGTTTAGGCAGATGTGTTAAAAAGGAAAAGGAATCATAAATTAGCCACGATTGCACGGAGTTTGAAATCAGAAATCAGAAATCTGAAATTGGAAAGAAATTCCGACCAATTGCCTAAAAACAGAAAATATTGTTTTGACTGATGAAATTTAAGTTGCTTTTTGCTATAATCTTTTCCTGTTGTTCCTTGGGCGGATATGCCCAGCTGACATACGGAACAACCGGTTTGTTGCATGCACCATCCGCAGAAATGCAACGGGACAAGACGGTGATGATTGGAGGAAACTTCCTGAACAAGGAGCTTACTCCGCCGACATGGTATTATCATACCTATAACTATTTCCTGAACGTTACAATCTTTCCTTGGATGGAAGTGGCATACACTTGTACCTTGTTCAAGGCGGAGGCACTAGGATTGGGACCGTATGGCTATACGGGCTTTACGAATCAAGACAGATATTTCTCTCTTCGACTGAGAGCACTGAAAGAGGGGCAATTCTGGAAATATATGCCTGCCGTGGTGGTAGGAACTTCCGACCCCTATACGGAATCGGGAGGGGAAAACGGGCAGGTTAGCTCGACGGAAGGAAATGGATATTATTGCCGTTTTTACGTGGCGGCTACCAAGCACATCCCTGTCGGAAAAGAGGAGATAGGGGTTCATCTTTCCTATCTTTACAACAATCGTAAGGAGTATAAATTAAACGGTGTGGCGGCGGGTATCACCTATAATCCCTCTTTCCATCCTCAATTGAGACTGATTGCAGAGTATGACTCCAAGGATTTTGCTTTGGGAGCCACTTATCTGTTGTTCAATCATCTGCATATTCAGATGGAAATGCAAAAAATGAAATACTTCACCGGAGGATTGACTTTCAAGATTAATTTGAAGTAATCTTTGGAGGAAGAAGCAAAAAGGTATGCCGAAATTCAGGCACGGATTACACGAATTTACACGGTTTTTTCTTTAAGAATTCCGTGAAATTCATGTAATCCGTGCCTGAATTATATCATTACGATTGCTCTTTTCTACATCAATGCACCCTCTTTTCTGTATTATATAGGCAGGTTTGGTATCAAAATCAAATTTTAGTCGTAATTTTGTAGCCATTATGAGTAGAATAATTGCCATAGATTACGGACGGAAACGGACCGGAATAGCCGTGAGTGATACATTGCAGTTGATTGCCAACGGATTGACCACTGTGCCTACGCATCAACTGCTGTCGTTTCTTCTTGACTATGTAGCCAAGGAGCCGGTGGAACGTATTTTGGTAGGGCTTCCTAAGCAGATGAACAACGAGGTTTCGGAGAATATGAAGCATATCGAACCGTTTGTCCGTTCTTTGAAAAAGAGGTTGCCGGATATGCCCATCGAGTATGTGGACGAACGTTTTACTTCGGTCCTGGCTCATCGGGCGATGCTTGATGCGGGTCTGAAGAAAAAAGACAGGCAGAACAAGGCTTTGGTAGATGAAATCAGTGCGACTATTATTCTGCAAACCTATTTGGAAAGAGGAGAGGGGGGAAGGTTTCAGATTTCAGATTTATGATTTACCATGCTATGTGAATGGTCTCGTCATAAATTATAAATCTGAAATCTGAACTTTAAACTTATAAATCATAACTCATAAATCAAATAAGATGCTTTTACCTATTTATGTCTATGGTCAGCCGGTGTTGAGAAAGGTGGCAGAGGATATTACACCTGATTATCCCAACCTGAAGGAGCTGATTGAGAATATGTTTGAAACGATGGATAATGCTGAAGGCGTGGGACTTGCGGCACCGCAAATCGGTCTTCCTATCCGTGTGGTAGTTATTAATCTGGATGTCTTGTCGGAGGATTTGCCTGAGTACAAGGGATTTCGCAAAGTGTATATCAATGCCCATATTCTGGAAGCAGGCGGGGAGCTTGTCTCTATGGAAGAGGGGTGCTTGAGCCTTCCGGGAATCCATGAATCGGTGAAGCGTGGCGATAAAATACGCGTGAAGTATCTGGACGAGAATTTGGAAGAGCATGAGGAAGTGGTGGAAGGATATTTGGCACGGGTGATGCAGCATGAATTCGACCACTTGGAAGGAAAGATGTTCATCGACCACCTGTCTCCCTTGCGCAAGCAGATGATCAAGGGAAAACTGAATGCCTTGTTGAAAGGGAAGGCGCATTGCACCTATAAGGTGAAAACCGTCAAGAAATAAGGAAGATCCGGCATTTGGAGTGACAGCAGGGCGTTTCTCTATCATCAGCAGGCTGAAAGCTCCAAAAGTATGTTATACCCGAGGCGATGCCCCGGGTATAACATGATGTCACAAGCTATTGCCCTGAAGAGGCAAAAACGTTCAAGCTATACGCCGCGTATTTTAATAAATGTACCTGTTGGCGGCATTAAATCAGCAAGTAAATACCTTCTGCAATTTCCCCTATATTCCCTGTTTTGATAGACACTTGTGTCTGTCTTCTCAAACACTTGTGTCTGTCAGCTTGAACACAAGTGTTTGTCACGTTGAACACAAGTGTCTGTCAATTCACTTCTCTGTATCTGATAATCAGTGTGTTAAGCAATGTCTGGAAGCAGACCTGCGAATTGATTCTGTCAATGGGTTAAATGCTTGCCATTCAATGATTTGCAATTCAAGAAAAACTTTTTCCCTTTCAGGACGTGGTCTCTGTGGTTATCGCATATCCATATCAGGGACGTTGCTCCGGATTATAGGATTATGGGGCTCTCAGCCCGACTAACGATGTCGGTAAACTATCATTTCAAATGGCGGATGAACCAGAAATTAAGGTGTAAAAGGCTCAAAAAACATAAAAAGTGTTCCGTGAAGCCTGACAACTGAATGAAAAACGTTACTTTTGTTTCGTTTACAAGCATTTAAATAGAAAGATGATAAAAAGAATACTGACAGTTTTTTTGCTGTTGCCTACATTGCTATGTGCGCAAATCAATACGGAACGGGTGATGACCATTGCACGGAATGCATTATATTTTGAAGACTATGTGCTTTCCATTCAATACTTTAACCAGGTAATCAACGCGAAACCTTATTTGTATGAGCCTTATTTCTTTCGTGGGCTGGCGAAAATCAATCTGGACGATTACCAGGGAGCGGAAGCCGACTGCGATGCAGCCATCTATCGGAATCCGTTTGTTGTAGGTGCCTATCAAATCAGAGGATTGGCACGTATCAGGCAAAATAAGTTTGATGGAGCCATCGAGGACTATAAGACAGCTATCAAATACGATCCTGAGAACGTGGTGCTGTGGCATAATCTCTCTCTTTGCCATATTCAGAAGAAGGACTTCGAGGCGGCCAAATCGGATTTGGGGCAGTTGCTGACGATTGCTCCCCGATATACGCGTGCCTATCTGATGAGAGGTGAAGTCTTCTTGAAGCAGAATGATACGATACAGGCATTGACTGATTTCGACAAGGCCATCGACATGGATCGGTATGACCCGGATGGATGGGCGGCGCGAGCTATTGTGCGCATTCAGCAAGCGAAGTATAAAGAGGCGGAGGCCGATTTGGATCAGGCGATACATCTGAGTGCCAAGAACGCGGGCAATTATATCAACCGTGCGTTGGCACGCTTCCATCAGAACAATCTGAGAGGGGCGATGAGTGATTATGATTTGGCATTGGACATCGACCCGCATAACTTTTTGGGACACTATAACCGTGGTTTGCTGCGTGCACAAGTGGGGGATGACAACCGGGCGATAGAAGACTTCGATTTTGTGTTGTCAATAGAACCGGACAACATGATGGCCACTTTCAACCGCGGCTTGCTGCGTGCGCAAACCGGTGATTATCGAGGAGCCGTCAGCGATTATTCCAAAGTGATTGAGGAATATCCCAATTTTATGGCAGGCTACTATCGGCGTGCCGAAGCCCGTCGGAAAATTGGAGATGTGAAGGGAGCGGAACAAGACGAGTTCAAAGTGATGAAGATGCAGATAGACAAGCGCAACGGTGTCTCTTCTGACAAGGCTGCCGAAGACGATAGCCGCGATACGGCAGATGCCTCGTCCGGAGACTCCGGCGGGAATGAAGGAAAAACCCGTAAGAAATCTGATAAGAACATGGAGAACTACCGTAAGATTGTCATTGCGGATGATTCGGAAGCCGATCAGCGTTATAAGAGTGATTATCGAGGGCGTGTGCAAGACCGGAATGTCACCATCAAGCTGGAGCCGATGTATGCTTTGACTTACTATGAGAAGATGAGCGACGTAAAGCGTGCTGTGCATTATCATAAGTACATCGAAGAGCTGAATCATTCGAAGCTTTTCCCGAAACGGCTGCGTATCACGAATATGGAGGCTCCGTTGACGGAAGAGCAGGTACGGTTCCATTTCGCTTTGGTCGATGCCCATACATCGGATGTTGTGGCTGACGAAAGGAACGCCAAGAAACGCTTTATGCGTGGATTGGATTTCTATCTGGTACAAGACTTTAGCAGCTCTATTGATGACTTTACGAAAAGTATCCTGCTTGATGATACGTTCTTCCCCGCCTATTTGATGCGTGCTTTGGTGCGTTACAAACAATTGGAATACAGGAAGGCGGAAGCTGCGCTGAACGAGGGGACCACTTCCGGTGTGGCCGAAGTGAAGAAACCGGAAGTGACGGCCCTTGATTATGAAATCGTGAAGAAGGACTTGGATAATGTCATCCGGTTGGCTCCTGATTTTGTTTATGGATATTATAACCGGGGAAATGTGTCCTCTCTCTTGAAGGATTATCGTGCCGCCCTGATGGACTATGACAAAGCAATTGAATTGAACGGTGATTTTGCGGAAGCCTATTTCAACCGTGGGCTGACGCATATCTTTCTGGGGAACAACAAACAAGGTATTTCCGATTTGAGCAAGGCTGGTGAACTGGGGATTGTATCGGCTTACAATATCATAAAGAGGTTCACGGATGTGCGCAATGAATAACATTTTTTTGCTAAAAAATAGAATATCAAAAAGATTTAGTTATTTTTGCGTCCAAAAAAAGAAATATACATACTGATTATGATAAAGATAACATTTCCAGACGGCTCCGTACGTGAATACAACGAAGGAGTAACAGGACTGCAGATTGCAGAAAGCATCAGTTCACGATTGGCGCAGGATGTACTGGCTTGCGGGGTGAACGGAGAGACTTATGATTTGGGGCGTCCTATCATGCAAGACGCCGAAGTTGTTCTTTACAAATGGGAAGACGAGCAGGGAAAGCATGCTTTCTGGCATACCAGTGCCCACTTGCTGGCCGAGGCCTTGCAAGAGCTTTACCCGGGCATTCAGTTCGGTATAGGTCCTGCCATTGAAAACGGTTTCTACTATGATGTGGATCCGGGCGAAACCACCATCAAGGAGGCCGACCTTCCGGTAATCGAGAAGAAGATGGCCGAACTGGTGGCAAAGAAAGAAGCGGTTGTCAGAGCTGACATAGCCAAGGCGGATGCCTTGAAGATGTTCGGCGACCGTGGAGAAACTTATAAGTGTGAGTTGATTTCCGAACTGGAAGACGGGCATATCACAACCTATACGCAAGGCGCGTTTACCGATTTGTGCCGTGGTCCCCACTTGATGACTACCGCACCTATCAAAGCCATCAAGCTGACTTCTGTGGCCGGTGCCTACTGGCGTGGTCAGGAAGACCGCAAGATGATGACCCGTATCTACGGTATCACTTTCCCGAAGAAGAAATTGCTGGATGAATACCTCGTTCTGCTGGAAGAAGCCAAGAAACGCGACCACCGCAAGATTGGCAAGGAGATGGATTTGTTCATGTTCTCCGATACGGTAGGTAAAGGTTTGCCGATGTGGTTGCCGAAGGGTACTGCCTTGCGCATTCGTTTGCAGGACTTCTTGCGTCGCATCCAAGCTCGTTACGATTATCAGGAGGTGATGTGTCCGCCTATCGGAAACAAATTGCTTTACATCACTTCCGGACACTATGCCAAATACGGCAAGGATTCATTCCAGCCCATCCATACACCGGAAGAAGGAGAAGAGTACTTCTTGAAGCCGATGAACTGCCCTCATCATTGTATGATTTATAAGAATTCACCTCGTTCTTATAAAGATTTGCCTTTGCGTTTGGCTGAGTTTGGAACGGTTTGCCGTTATGAACAGAGCGGCGAATTGCACGGATTGACGCGTGTACGCAGCTTTACGCAGGACGATGCGCATATCTTCTGCCGTCCCGATCAGGTGAAGGATGAATTCCTCCGCGTAATGGATATCATCTCCATTGTTTTCCAATCGATGGCTTTCGAGAACTTTGAAGCGCAGATTTCTTTGCGTGACAAGGAGAACCGAGAAAAATACATCGGCAGTGATGAAAATTGGGAAAAAGCGGAGCGTGCCATTATCGAAGCTTGCGAGGAAAAAGGCTTGAAG
The DNA here is from genome assembly GCF_029057325.1 of Bacteroides sp. Taxonomy (GTDB): domain Bacteria; phylum Bacteroidota; class Bacteroidia; order Bacteroidales; family Bacteroidaceae; genus Bacteroides. Next base: position 69,245 of record NZ_JAICZW010000161.1, read on the forward strand.
GCAAAGATTGAATATGGCGAAGCCGCTTTCTATGGACCTAAGTTGGACTTTATGGTGAAAGACGCCATCGGCCGTCGTTGGCAGTTGGGTACTATTCAGGTTGACTACAATCTGCCGGAGCGCTTTCAACTGGAATATACCGGTGCAGACAATCAGAAACATCGTCCGGTAATGGTGCACCGTGCGCCGTTCGGCTCAATGGAACGTTTTGTGGCGGTTCTTATCGAACATACCGCAGGTAAATTCCCATTGTGGCTGACTCCTGATCAAGTGGCTATCTTGCCTATCAGCGAGAAATTCAACGATTATGCCAATGAAGTGAAGCTGGCCTTGAAGAAATATGACATTCGGGCCCTTGTGGATGAACGCAATGAAAAGATTGGCCGCAAGATTCGCGACAATGAAATGAAACGCATTCCTTATATGCTGATTGTCGGCGAAAAAGAGGCGGAAAATGGAGAAGTTTCCGTTCGTAAGCAGGGAGAAGGCGATATGGGAAGCATGAAATTCGAGGAATTTGCTAAAAAAGTGAACGAAGAAGTTCAGAATATGATAAATAAATGGTAACTTTGCGCCCAATTGTAAAAGCATAGCATAAATCA
>NZ_JAICZW010000162.1 GCF_029057325.1 Bacteroides sp.
GTTCTTCGGACAAACTCCACTCCCTAGGACCGAAGAATGTCCGAAGAACGTCCGAAGAAACACCGAAGAAACTATGGGGCAGATAAGGACCGGACAAGACATGGAAAGAGAGCATGGCGAATGGCGAAATTTTCGAGAATGGAAAATTCCGTGTAAACATTTATAAATTCAGAGTCACGGCTCTTGCATGTAAAGAGGGAAGGAAGGAGGGAAGAAAGAGGAAAGAGTTACCAGGAATTAAGTATTTAACTCCCGGCAACTCCTTAAAACAATTCAATTCAGCTTGACCATATTCCTAAAACCGGCTATTCAATGTCTATCGCATGCTGCACCGGCATAAGGATGAACGTAAATTCATAATCGGCATAAGGAACCAGATATTCCGGACGGGCGATGTGTCCCCAGCTGTTTTCACATCCCAATCCCATCTGCACCTTATCGATACACAGGTTGGTCAGATCGGCTTCTTCCACCTCAGGAGAGTGACCTTGATTCTTCGCTTTGCCTTCATCCAAAGAGTCGATGGTATAGTGCAAAGCAGAGGCGGAGAAAGGAGCGGCAGCAATAATCTGTATGCCACTGCCTGCCTGATCCAGCATCTTCCACCAGCGGATGTCGGTCTTCGTGCCTGTCTCCTGCTGACGGATGTAAGGATAGAACTGCTCGGTTACCGTCTGACGATAGATGCCCAAATCGGTGCAATGGTTACGGTCGATGTAGTTCTCTACCGGACCGCGGCCATAATACTCAATGGTCTCAAAACTGCGTGGCATAGGCAGCTGCATGCCGAAGCGGAACAGGTTGGACACCTTGGCGCTCTTGTCGGCTGTCAGTTTCTGCGTCACCTTGACGGCACCTACGTTGTTGATGACATACGTCAGATTCAGTTTGGCGGAAACTCCCGGCATATCGTAAGCAGCCTCCACAACAACTTGCTTGTCCTCTTCACGATGATTGAAAGAAGCCAACTTGATTTCAGGGTTCTTCCATGCACGATATCTGTTCTGCAAACCGGCACCGAAGTCATTGTCGGTAGGCGCACGCCAGAAGTTCGGGGTCAGCGCCTCGCCGTCCTTCAGCATATCCTTGCCCTTCAGCTGATACTTCACCAGATAGCCGGTGTGGCGGCTGAGCTCCATACGGAAACCGGCACCAGAAACGATGAGATAGTGTCTGTCGTTGTCCTGCACTTCGGGGGCCACAACCTCCACATTGCTCTGCACGCTGTTCTTCAGTTCCATGGAAGGAGCCTTATAAGGATTCAACACCAACTGATCCTTCGCCACTACATGACCGGCAGGAAGCAGGCCTTCGCGGTTCTTCAGCTTATAGGAGACGTTGAGCAGCCACTCCTTGCACTGACACACCTTGCCCAAATCCAACTTGATTTTCGCGGTCTGTTGCGGAGCGACGTTCAGATTGTCCACGCGACCGGTGCGCATCACCTGACCGGCCTTCAACACTTCCCACTCCATGTAGTAGGCGGAAAGGTCGCGGAAGAAGTTCTCGTTATACACATTGATTTCGCCGTTCTTCAGGTCGGCGGGAGTCGTCCAGATGTTCTGATAGTAGTATCCCACTTCGTACATGTGCGGATTGGGAACACGGTCGGGGCTAATCAAACCGTTGTTGCAGAAGTTGACATCACTGGCATCGAAACGGTTGAAATCGCCGCCATAGGCGTAAATCGTCTTGCCGTTCTTGCCCGTCCAGCGCGGCGACTGATCGACAAAGTCCCAGATGAAGCCACCCTGATACTTGGGATATTTGCGAACCAAATCCCAATACTCCTTAAAGCCGCCTTGCGAGTTGCCCATGGCATGGGCATATTCACACTGAATCAACGGTTTCGTCTGAGAAGCGTCCTCGCAATATTCTTGACAGCCGCTATAGGTGCGATACATCGGGCAATAGATATCGGTCTTGCCGTTCTTTCCCGCCTGTTCATACTGGCAGGCACGGCTGGGGTCTTCGGCTTTCACCCAATCGTAGCAGGCCTCGAAGTTGGGGCCGTAGCCGGCTTCGTTGCCTAATGACCAGAAGATGATGCTGGGATGGTTGAACCCACGCTGCACATTGCGCTGGTTGCGTTCCAGGTGTGCCTTCTTGTAGCTTGGGTTCTTGGCAAGCGTCTTCTCGCCATAGCCCATTCCGTGGGACTCCACATTGGCCTCCGCCACTACGTAGATACCGTATTGGTCGCAAAGGTCGTACCAAAGATTGTTGTCCGGGTAGTGGCACGTGCGCACGGCGTTCAGGTTGAACTGCTTCATAATCTGAATGTCCTGCATCATGCGCTCGCGGGAAACCACATAACCGCCATCGGGGTCGAGCTCGTGACGGTCGGCTCCCTTGAAGAGGACAGGCTGTCCGTTAATCAGAATCTGCGCATTCTTCAACTCTATCTTGCGGAAGCCCACCTTCACGGGAATCACCTCGTTACTGCCCTGCAAGGTGGCACGCAACGTATAGAGGTAGGGAGTCTCGGCGCTCCACTTATGCGGATTCTCCACGTTCATCACGGTTGTTCCGCTACCCTTTGCCGTGGCTGTGGCAACGGACTTGCCCGCAGCGTCCAGCAGCTCCAGGTTGACATTGCCGCTTCCCTTCAGGCTGAGGTTGACGCTCAGAGAGCCGTCCTTGTAGGCCTCATCCAAATCGGGAGTGACACGGATGTCTTCGATGCGCTTCTTGTCGCGGGCGTACAGATAGCAGTCGCGCCCCACCCCGCTGTAGCGGAAGAAGTCCTGGTCTTCCAGATAGGTGCCGTCGCACCAGCGGAACACTTGGAACGCAATCAGGTTCTTCTGTCCCGGCTTCAGGTAGGGAGTCAGGTTGAATTCGGCTTCCAGCTTGCTGTCTTCACTATAGCCCACGTACTTGCCGTTTACCCACAAATACATGTTGGACGTGACGGAGCCGAAATGGGCGATGATGTCCTTTCCGCTCCAACCGGCGGGAACCGTGATTTCACGACGATAGGAGCCCACGTGGTTGTTGACCACCGGCACATAGGGCGGATTGTTCTTGAACTGCTCGCGCCAAGCATAGCCCACATTCACATAGAGGGGATCGCCGTAGCCGTTCAGTTCCCATACGGCGGGAACGGCAAGGTTGTCCCATCCTTTGTCGTTGAATCCTACTTTCCAGAAATCCGTAGGGCGGGCATCGGCATCCTTCACCCAGAAGAATTTCCAGGTACCGTTCAAGGTAAGATAGTTGGACGACTGCTCCTTGGCTCCACGCGCCGCCGCATCGGCCGACTCGTAGGCAAAGTAGTTGGTGTGCATCGGGGCACGGTTCACGGCATTGACCTCAGGGTCTTGCCACTCGGTGAAGGACTGCGCGCTTGCGGTAACGGCAAAAGCCGCAAACAGTCCGGTTAAGAATTGCTTTTTCATGATACCTTATTTTAATATATTAAAGTTTGTATCGGCATATTCTCCTTATATGCCGACACAAAGATAAGACAATCTGACAAATACTTTGGAGAAATATCATTCAAAAAAAGAGGGGGAATCTTTCAATTAAAGGAGTCTAATGAGTAAAAAGGAGTATCAGCCGACAGACCATCTTCGTTTTATTCCACCTATATGCCGTTTCTTTTCAATCAAAGTCTTACTTTTGCAGCAAATATCCATCGAACATCATGGCAGGCATCTATATCCATATCCCCTTTTGCAAGACACGTTGCATCTACTGCGATTTCTATTCCACCACCCGCAGCGAGCTGAAGCGCTCGTACATCCGTGCCCTATGCACCGAGCTGAAAGAGCGCCGGGAGTATCTGGAAGGAGAACCGATAAAGACCATCTACCTGGGCGGCGGAACCCCCTCGCAACTTGCCCCCGAGGACTTTGAAGAGATATTCCGGACCATCCGGGAGGTATATGGCATGGAGCATGCCGAAGAAATCACCCTCGAGGCCAATCCCGACGACCTGACAGAAGCATACGCGACAATGTTGCGCTCCTTCCCCTTCGACCGCATCAGCATGGGCATACAGACCTTCGACGACCCTACCCTGCGGCTGCTGAACCGCCGGCACGATGCCCGCCAAGCCTTGGAGGCCGTGGAGCATTGCCGCCAAGCCGGCTTCCGCAACATCAGCATCGACCTTATCTACGGCCTGCCGGGCGAGACGGACAAGCGGTGGCTGCACGACCTGCAGCAGGCCGTCGCCCTCGGCGTGGAGCACATCTCCGCCTACCACCTGACCTACGAGGAGGGCACCCGCATCCATGAGATGCTGCAAAGCCACCGCATCCGGGAGGTGGACGAGGAGAGCAGCGTGCGCTTCTTCACCACCCTCATGGACACACTCGGTGCTGCCGGATATGAGCACTACGAGATATCCAACTTCTGCAAGCCGGGCCTGCACTCACGCCACAACACCTCTTACTGGCAGGGCATCCCCTACTTGGGCTGCGGCCCATCGGCACACTCCTACAACCGGAAGGAGCGTGAATGGAACGTCGCCTCACTGGAAGCCTACATCCGCTCCGTCGAATCGGGAGAACGGTTGCATGAGACCGAACCGCTGGATCCCAACACCCGCTACAACGAGTATGTAATGACCGGCCTGCGCACCCGCCAAGGCATCTCTCCGGAAGAGGTGGAACGGACGTTCGGCACCGCCCGAAGCCAATACTGCACACATGCCGCCACCCCCTACCTGAAGAGCGGAAGCCTGAAACTTGAAGAGGGGCGGTTACGCCTCACCCGGCAAGGTATCTTCGTCTCCGACGGCATCATCAGCGACCTGATGTTTATCGAATAACCCTCCAGAAACAAAAGAGAGCATGACCGAACAAGAAGTCCGCCGCTACCTGCGCCAAATGAAAGAGGAAGACTCCGAACGGGCTTTTCACGGGTTTTACGACCTCTGCTACGACCGCCTGTTCCGCATTGCCTGCTACTACGTGAAGCACGAGGAGTGGGCGCAGGAGATTGTGCTCGATGTCTTCATGCGCCTATGGGAGCAACGCACCCGCCTGTCGGAAGTGAACAACATCGAAGACTATTGTTTCATCCTCACCAAAAACGCCGCCCTCAACTACCTGGAGAAAGAGAACCGACGCACCACCCGCTCTGCCGGACCGCTCCCCGAAACGAACGATGAAACCGAATCGCCGGAAGAAATACTCATCAGCGAAGAGCTCTTCGCACGCTACGTCAAGGCGTTGGACCGCCTGCCCGAACGTTGCCGCGAAGTGTTTATCCGCGTACGCGAAGAGAAGCAGAGCTACCTCCAAGTGGCAGAAGCGATGGGCATCAGCATGAACACCGTGGACGCGCAACTACAGAAAGCCGTAAGCCGACTGAAGGAAGCGTTGCTGGACAAATAAAGGCGCCACAGGCCGCACATTCATTTAACATTGTTTTGCAAAGTGCACGTAGGGAGTTTACTCTCGACCGCTGTCTTTATAGACAAAAGAGACACTCTAAAACAAGCTACCGATGAAAGTGAACAACGCTAATTTCGATAAGGTATTGGAACAGCTGACCGCCTCCACCCGCTCCCCCCGCGGACGCTTCACAGCCGACAGCAGCTGGAAACTGCTGGAAGCCCGCTTGCAGAAACGCCGCACCCTGAAACGCTTCTGGCTACGCGCGGCAAGCGCCGCCGCCATCGTGCTGCTCTGCATGACAAGCTGGGCCGCCTACCACTTCCTCTACATAGCACCGCAGCGCAACGTCGTGCCTGCCGAAACCGTGCAGCCCGCCGAAAAGACACAGACAATCCGCAGCGTGCTGACGTTCGACCAAGAGCCCTTGCAAGAAATAGCCCGCCGGCTTTCCGAAACCTTCCAAACAGAAATACGCATCGAAGACGAGCACCTGAAGAACTACCGCATGACCGCCACCTTCCGCAAGGGAGAGACCCTGACGGAAATCCTCGACCTGCTGAAAGAGGCAGGCGGCTTCACTTATAGAAAAGAAGGCAATATAATTATACTCACTACTAAACTTAACTAACAATGACTGATTCTATTATCTGTTCACACCACTTCATCAGAACCCTGCTTCTGCTGTGTGTGGTATTTCTAAGCGCTTCGCCCACAACGCAAGCGCAAAACAAAGAGACCCGTTTGAACCTGAACATCCGGAATGCCACCCTGGAAAGCTTCATCAGGCAAGTGGAAAACTCCACCGGTTTCTCCTTCGTCTATGGAGAGGAAGTGAGGCTGACGCACCGCCTCACACTGGAGGCGAAGCAGAAGACCATCGCCGAAATGCTGGAGCTTGCCTTCGCCGGCAAACCTGTCCGATTCGAGATTTCCGGTAAACACATCCTGCTCTACAAACAGCCTCTGCCCTCGAAACCCGTTAGCCGGAAGTTCACTATCAGCGGATACGTGACCGACGGAGCGTCTTCCGAGACGCTGATTGGTGCCAACGTCCTTGAGAGTCGTCGAGCCATGGGCACGGCAACCAATCCTTTCGGTTTCTATTCTCTCACCTTGCCGGAAGGCGATGCGGAACTGTCTTTCTCCTATTTGGGCTACGAAAACCGGCACTGCCGGTTCAGGTTGTCCAAAGATACCCTACTCAATGTCAGCCTGACAAGCAACAACCAACTGAAAGAGATAGTCGTGCTGTCGGACAAGCGGGAAGCCGGCCTCAAAAGCACCGCCATGGGAGCGCATGAAATTCCGATGGAGCAAATCAAGCATACCCCCACCCTGCTGGGAGAAGCCGACCTACTGAAGACCATCCAGCTGATGCCGGGCGTACAGGCAGGTATGGAAGGCTTTGCAGGCATGTATGTGCGCGGCGGCAGTCCCGACCAGAACCTGGTGATGCTGGACGGCATCCCGGTCTATAACGCCGACCACCTGCTGGGCGTCTTCTCCATCTTCACGCCCGAAGCGGTGAAGAACACCACGCTGTTCAAGAGTTCCTTCCCCGCCCGCTACGGCGGACGACTCTCGTCGGTGGTCGATGTGCGCACCAACGACGGCGACATGCAACGCTACCACGGTGCACTCAGCATCGGCGGACTGACGGACAAGCTGCACATCGAAGGACCTATCCGGAAAGGGCAGACCTCCTTCAGCCTCAGCGCACGCATCACCCCCACCATCTTTCTTCCGAACGGCTTCGGCGCAGGCAGCGACAGTTGGTCGAACTCCACCTACGAATATCATGAACGGAACAGAGGCAATTACTACTTCTACGACATCAACGCCAAGCTGAACCACAAATTCAACGACCGCAACCGCCTCTTCCTCGGCTTCTACACGGGAAAAGACCTATACAGCATCCAAAGCGAGTGCCATACCAAACAGACCGCCGATGCCTCCCGCCTGAACATCAACAAGGACAACAGCCGCCTGAGCTGGGGAAACACCATCGCCTACGCCCGCTGGAACCACGTATTCAACAACCAGCTGTTCGGCAACGCGACCCTCTCGTACAACCAATACAGCATGAACCTGAAGGGGAGCATGGAGGACACCGACCTCGTCCACAAACAGATAAAAAACCAATACAGCTACCGCTCACACTTCGCTTCCGGCATCCGTGACTGGAGCGCACGCATGGACTTCGACTATGCGCCCATGCCACAGCACCACATCAAGTTCGGTATGGAGCTCATCCATCATACCTTCCGCCCCGGAGTCTCCACATCGAAAATACAGGAGATAGATGAAGGAACCATGCAGGAAGATACCCTCTACCACACCAGCAGCGCCCGCATCATGCACGGGCAGGAGCTCTCGTTCTATGCCGAAGACAACTGTAGCGTCACCGATCGCCTCAGCCTGAACGCAGGCGTACGGGCCGTGCTGTTTCATACGCAAGGCAAAAGTTACCACTCCTTGCAACCGCGCCTCTCCGCCCGCTATGACCTTGGAAGGGGATTCGCCACCAAGGCATCCTATACGTGCATGGCACAATACGTGCATCTGCTCACCTCCACCCCGTTCTCCATGCCCACCGACCTCTGGGTACCCATCACCAAAGAGATCAGCCCCATGTACGCCAACCAATACTCCGTCGGAGGCTACTACTCCGGACTTCCGGGCTGTGAGTTCTCCATCGAAGGATATTACAAGCAGATGCGGCACATCCTGGAGTATCAGGACGGAACCTCCTTCTTCGGCACATCCACCAACTGGGAAGATAAAGTGGAAACAGGCGAAGGACGCTCCTTCGGACTGGAAGTGATGGTGCAGAAAACCATGGGCAAAACCACCGGATGGCTGGCCTACACCCTCTCCAAGACCGACCACCGCTTCAAGGACGGAAGTATCAACCAGGGGCGATGGTTTCCCCACAAGTACGACCGTCGCCACAACCTCAGCCTCTGCCTCAACCACAAGTTCAGCGACCGCATCGATGTGGGTGCCTCGTGGATATTCAACAGCGGCGGTTGCATCACCGTACCCGAAAAGGCAACCATCATCCTCACCCCCGACGGCGAACTGGAAGAGGCGGGCTACATCTCCGGCCGGAACAACTATCGCCTGCCTGCCACCCATCGCCTGAACGTAGGCATCAACTTCAACAAGAAGACCAAACACGGCATGCGCACCTGGAACATCAGCCTCTATAACGCCTACAACGCCATGAACCCCAACATCGTTTACAGCGAATACCAAAATGGTACAAGCTACTGGATAACCGGCAACGGGAAATATGAGCTGCACAATGACAGCGGGAAAACCACCATCAAGAAGCTGACCATACTTCCTTGCATCCCATCCGTCACCTACACATACAGATTTTAAAGAAGAACAATAAACATCCATTTAAAAAAGAACAGCAGATATGAAAACAAGCAGCAGATTATACATTATTATATATATAGCAATCATTATCACCTCGTTTGCCTCGTGCGAAAACGAAATACCCTACAACCCCGGAACGCAAGAGCCGCAACTCATCATGAACGCCCTGCTGGATGCCGGCGCGACGGAGAACTACGTCTATCTCCACCTGAACCGGGGATACAACCTCGAGCAGCTAAAAGAAGCCACCCTCACCCTATCCGTGAACGACCGGACAGAGACCTTGGAAGCAATCTCTCCGGAAGAGTATTATAAAGATGTAATAGGCAGGTTCGATAAAGAGGCTTTTAAACACATCGTGGAAAACATGCGATTCACCCCGTTCCGCCTGACCGCCTCCTTCCATCCCGGCGACCGCATCCGCCTGGAAGCGAACGCCGAAAACGGGAAGTATCATGCCAGCGCCGAGGTCATCGTGCCACACCCTGTAGAGCACCTGCACGTGGACACCTGCACCGTCTATCTGCGAAAGTATCATAAGCAGACCCCCTATCGCCAATATAAGATTACGCTGCAAGACCGTCCCGACGAAAAGAACTACTACCGACTGGACATCCGGAACGAAAACAGCTATCGTTTCCTTTGGAAAGAGAACAAAGGAGAAGAAAACGAAGCGACCAGAGACACTATCGTGTCCGGCTATGAAAGTTGCGAAATCATCAACCGGGAGGACGTAATACTGACCGATGGTCATCCCACCGGCTATGATGACGAAGGCAACGAATTGTTCCCCACCATCACTAACAAATACAACATATTCAACGACAGTATGTTCCGCAACTCGCATGCCACCTTAAGAGTCTATACCCCACTCAACTTCCCCGGTTATCCAACCTACACATGGAACCACTACTACGAAGAGATTTACTATACACAAACCATCACCATCCGCCTGCTAACCCTGACCGAAGCCGAATACCGCTACCTGAAAGCCCTGAATTGCCTGAAAGATGACAACTACGACGAATCTTTGATGGAACCTGTCTGCCTGCCAAGCAACGTCAACGGCGGGTTGGGCTTTGTGGGCATTTGCTCGGAAACCAACGTCATCTTGAAGATACCCGAACAACGCATCTTCAATATCTACACCGAGGAGGAATATCCATACAACACATAAAGTCACTTTATTCCGCATTTTGCTACATTTATATTACAAAACAGAGCATAAATAGTACATTTTAACAGCAAACAATTGATTTAAGTCAAGAAATGAAGGATAGTATTCATTTTTCTTTCCACTTATTTTTGTGTTATAAAACATCTCCATATATTTGCACAGGTAAAAAGAAAGGCTGAGCGCTTAGATTGTCTTCAATAGGTAATAGTTTTTATAAGTATTAGATTGAGATTAGTTTTTTAGGATTAACAATTAAACAAAGTAGGTATTATGAAACGTTTAGGATTAACATTCGTGGCAGCCGTCTGCCTGACTGCCACTACATTTGCAGCAGGAAACCAACCTACAACTGCAAAATGGGACAGCAACATCAACGTGACCAAGTTGAGCAAGTATTTGAATCTGAATGCCGGCCAGCATGAAGAAGTCGCCAGCATCTGCGAATACTTCACAACACAAATGGAGTATGCCACAACCTCCAAGAAAAATCGGGAGAAATTGCTCCGCAACGCCGTTTACGGCAACCTGAAGTTGATGAAACAGACACTGAACGAAAAGCAGTATGCCGATTATGCCAAAGTGCTGAACGTCACACTGCTGAACAAGGGAATCGAGGTGAAATAACCTTCACCTCCGGATATGGAAGCAGTGCCGGGAGGAGAGACGGCGAACCGTCAACCTCACCCGGCACTGCTTTTTTTCATGCGACATCCTGCCCTATTTTATCGTCACCATCGTCGCCCCGAATCCATACTCCTGGAAGGAAGCGTCCTGATGACGGCAAGCGGAGTATTTACGTTTCAGCTCATCCAACAAGGCTTTACGGAGCACGCCGTCTCCCTTGCCGTGGATAAAAACAATGCGCTGCTCGCGTTTGTTCTTGTATTGCTCCATCACCTCACGGAACTTGTCCAACTGGTAGTTCAGCATCTCGCTGTTACTCATGCCGCGGGTATCGTCCAGCAATTCGCCGATGTGAAGGTCTATTTCCACAATTCCGTTCTTGCCGCCACGCTTCACGAGGGTCTTCGGCTTCGAGGGAGCATCTGCGGTTTTCTTCTGCGTCAGGGCTTCCTGCAACTCTTCGGCAGAGACATATACCTGCTTGGCAGGCCGGTCGTTCCGGACAATGTCGTACATCAACGCCGGAGTCTCAAAGAAATCGGTGGACTGGAAAGTATGCAGTTTGTAGAACTTCACCGTATCGATGCGAATCTCCACACCAATGGCCGGTTTCATCGCAAACGAGCGGTTGTCCTTGAAGGCAAGCAGCTGCACCGCCACCCGCTCGCGGTCGTTCAGTTCCGACTTTTCGAACTCTTCGAGCAGCAACTTTGTGTTGGGCGCTATCAGGCCGTGCGAACGGACCGTCCACGCCTTGCCTTCGGCGCTCGAGTAGGTATAGTACATGTAGTAATTGCTGTCGTTCACCAAATAGGCCTCGAAAGGAGTCGTACTGACAGCTTTGACATCCTCCGGCACAAAAGCAAGGAAGACGTTCAACACATCGCCCCCCTTTATTTCGGGCTGTCGATAGACCGATATCTCAGGCTTCGACAAACGTCCCGACGACAGTTCCGAAACATGCGCCACCGGAGCCTCCGACGGTCTTGCCGCAGCAGAAGCCGTACGGCTCTTCTCTTCCTCCTTCTTCTTGTTGGCGGCAGCCTTTGCCGCCGGAGTGGGAATATTATAGTCGTCTGTCTCTATCACCACACACTCGTTTATCTGCATTGGAATGTCGAAACCGTCGGCATCCTCTACCAGCACGATGTTCTTTCCTTGGAACCCTGTCACAACACCGCCCCCCACTTCGCTGAGGAAGCGCACTTTATCTCCTATCTTCATAAGTCTGTTCTTTATATTATGTAAGTTTCGCATATCTTTGACAGGCTGTCAGGATACAAGTTAACGAGGCTACGAGGCGAAGTGATTCTGATTCCACCGGCATCTTATTCACCAAACAGGCAGGAGAGCCTTGCACACTTGTTTACTTGTTCACCGAGAGCAGGTTCAAGAACTTGCGGAACTTGAGTTATTCCTTCTCTTTTTGCCAACGGGATGGCAGGACTTTGCCAACAGGATGGCAAGACCGTGCCAACAAGTTGGCAAAGCCGTGCCAGCCCGTTGGCAAAAGCACAGCTAAGGTCTTTGTCCGTTTCTTGCCGCAAAGTTAGGAATTATTTCCCTTATTCTTCCAATCTTCCCAAATATCCGTAACTTTGCAGCCGATATAGTAAAACAGAAGAGTATCATGAAAGAAGACCCCAGACATATCCATATCAGCGAGTTCAACTATCCGTTGCCGGATGAGCGCATCGCCAAATTTCCGCTTCCCGTACGCGACCGGTCGAAGCTGTTGCTCTACCGCCACGGAGAGGTATCCGAAGACATCTTCACCTCCTTGCCCGACTATCTTCCGGCAGGCAGCCTGATGATATTCAACAATACCAAAGTGATACAGGCACGCCTCCATTTCCGCAAAGAGACAGGAGCACTGATTGAAGTGTTCTGTCTGGAGCCGATAGAACCGAACGACTATGCGCTGAATTTCCAGCAGACCGAACACGCCGCCTGGCTCTGCATGATAGGCAACCTGAAGAAATGGAAAGAAGGAACACTGGCACGCGAGATGACCGTAAAAGGCAAACCGCTGACCCTGACCGCCCAACGGAGAGAGTGTCACGGAACCGCCCATTGGATAGACTTTCGCTGGAACAATCCCGAAGTGACCTTTGCCGACATACTCGAAGTGTTTGGCGAGCTTCCCATCCCCCCCTATCTGAACCGCCAAACAGAAGAGAGCGACAAGGAAACCTATCAGACGGTATATTCCAAAATCAAGGGTTCGGTTGCCGCCCCTACGGCAGGCCTGCACTTCACCCCGCACGTATTGGATGCCCTGCGGAAAAAAGGGGTTGATCTGGAAGAGCTGACACTCCACGTGGGAGCAGGCACGTTCAAGCCGGTGAAAAGTGAAGAGATAGAGGGCCACGAAATGCACACGGAATACATCTCCGTCTCGCGCGGCACCCTGGAAAAGCTCATCGCCCATAACGGAAAGGCCATCGCCGTGGGCACCACCTCAGTACGCACCTTGGAGAGCCTCTACCACATCGGCGTCACGCTGCTGAACAATCCCGATGCCCCGGAAAACGAACTGCACGTCCGCCAATGGCAACCCTATGAACCGTCTGCCACGGCCGCCGCAATACCCGCCACCGAAGCTTTGCAAGCCATTGTCGGCTACCTCGACCGCCACGATATGGAGGCACTGCACACCAGCACGCAAATCATCATCGCCCCGGGCTACAAATACCACATCGTGCAGGCGATGGTGACCAACTTCCACCAGCCACAAAGCACCCTGCTGCTGCTTGTATCGGCATTCGTGCATGGCGACTGGAAGAAAATTTACGATTACGCCCTCAGCCACGACTTCCGATTCCTGAGTTACGGAGATTCGTCGTTGCTGATACCATAAGATTTAAGAATTATCGGAAGTTTAAAGGAGTTATCGTCCTTCGGGTTTAGGAATTAAAAAACAATAGCCAATTTATACAAAGTTAATATATAAGAGAAAGAACAACCATGAGCCATGATAACCTTCAAGAGATGTTTCCCCTTGTTGATGAACAGGGCAACATCACAGGTGCCGCCACCCGCGGCGAATGCCACAACGGCAGCAAACTGCTGCATCCGGTGGTACATCTACATGTTTTTAACTCCAAAGGCGAACTCTATTTGCAGAAACGCCCCGAATGGAAAGACATTCAACCGGGAAAATGGGACACAGCCGTAGGAGGTCATGTTGACCTTGGCGAAAGCGTGGAAATGGCATTGAAGCGCGAAGTGCGCGAAGAGCTCGGCATCACGGAGTTCATCCCCGAGACCCTTATGCACTATGTTTTCGAGTCTGCCCGTGAACGGGAACTTGTCTTTGTACACAAAACCGTATATGACGGCGATATCCATCCCAGCGACGAACTGGACGGCGGGCGCTTCTGGAGCCTGGAAGAACTGAAAGAAAATATGGGGAAAGGAATATTCACTCCCAACTTCGAACAGGAGATAAAGAGAATTATATAAACACAGAGACACGGAGACACAGAGTTTTCTATTCAATACTCTGTGGCTCCGTGTCTCCGTATTCTAAAAAGAAGCAGCGATTATTTCGCCAGCTCTTCAATCACCTTCATAATCTGCTGACCGATTTCCTCGGCAGCTTCCGGCGTACCGGCTTCACTATACACACGGATAATCGGTTCCGTATTACTCTTGCGCAGGTGTACCCATTTGTCGGGGAAGTCTATCTTCACACCGTCGATATCGTTGATTTCTTCATTCTTATAGAGTTCCTTCACTTTGGCAAGGATGGCATCCACATCCGTATCGGGAGTCAGGTCCACACGGTTCTTTGCCATAAAGTAGGCAGGATAAGAGGCGCGCAGTTCGCTCACTTTCTTTCCCTCGTGTGCCAGATGGCTCAAGAACAAGGCAATACCTACCAGAGCATCACGGCCATAGTGGCTGGCAGGATAGATGACTCCACCGTTGCCTTCACCACCGATAACGGCACCCACAGCCTTCATCTTGGTAGTCACGTTCACCTCGCCAACAGCAGAAGCCGAATACTCTTGTCCGTACTTACGGGTTACGTCGCGCAAGGCACGGGTAGAGCTCAGATTAGATACCGTATTGCCCGGAGTATGCTTCAGAACGTAGTCGGCCACGGTCACCAATGTATATTCTTCACCATACATCTTGCCGTCTTCGCAAATCATCGCCAAACGGTCCACGTCCGGATCTACTACAAACGCAACGTCAGCCTTACCGCCCTTCATCAGGTTCATGATGTCACCCAAGTTCTTCTCCAGAGGTTCAGGATTATGCTGAAAGTCGCCGGTCGGTTCACAATAGAGTTTCTCTACATGCTGAACGCCCAAACGTTCGAGCAACTGGGGCAGGATAATGCCACCTACAGAGTTCACGCAGTCGATAGCCACACGGAAATCGGCCTTCTTGATGGCTTCCACATCCACGAGGTCGAGCGCCAGCACACTATCTATATGCTTTTGATTGTAAGTCAGATCTTTGCGATATGAGCCGAGCTTGTCAACTTCGGCATATTCAAATTCTTCGGCGGCAGCGATGCGAAGCACCTCATTGCCTTCTTCCTTGTTCAGGAACTCGCCTTTTTCGTTCAACAATTTCAAGGCGTTCCACTGTTTGGGGTTGTGCGAAGCGGTCAGGATGATACCACCACTTGCCCCTTCCATCGTAACAGCCAATTCGGTAGTCGGAGTAGAAGCCAAATCAATGTCCACTACATCCCAGCCCATACCCATCAAGGTACCGACCACTACATTCTTGACCATTTCGCCGGAGATACGAGCGTCACGTCCTACTACGATTTTATTACTTTTTACCGTACACGTCTTGCGGATGAGGGTAGCGTATGCCGAAGTAAACTTCACAATGTCGAGCGGATTCAACCCCTCGCCGGCACTACCGCCAATGGTTCCGCGGATTCCAGAGATAGATTTGATGAGAGTCATAGGTTAAAATTTTAAATATCTGTTAGTTCCAGATTTGGAATTTCTGAATGTCATAATAATAAGGATACACCTGGCGTTGCGCATTCTGGTGCCCCATCTTGGAAGGGACTATCAACTTGACATGCGCCCCATCGCGCACATACGTCAAAGCGACCAGCCAACCGGCAGGCACAGACGAACCGTATGCCATATACATATACCCTCCTGTGAAAAGCCCTGCAATGGATGAAGAAGTAACCGTATATCTGAATTCATCCACCACCGTCGGTTCATTCAGATTGGACAACGTCTCCACTCCTTCTATCAGTCCATACTCCTTGAAGCGTACCAGAACCAAATCATTCGGTTTAATCGTATCGGCAAGATTGGTAAAGCCTTTTCTCACGATGTGCATATACACTCCGCTCGCCAATTGCACATATTCATTGTCATACGTCATTGAATCCTGTGCATGGAACTCGCTTTGAGAAATAACGACAATGTTACTGTCTTTTATAAACGCCTTGATGGCACTTTTTTCTTCATCCAGCATCTCCGCGTATGTTTTTGTATTATCGCAGGCCTGAAAAGCGAAACTGACTGCAAGCAGAGCCAAAAAGAATAAAGTAAGTTTCTTCATCTCTATTATTTAGTAATTTCGTACAAAAGTATCTGATTTCCTTGGATATCCGAAACGGGAAAAGAGAAAGTTCGTATCTTTTAACCTTTCCACCGCACTTTTTATCCTTTGGCATTGAGCAGCGGCTTATACTTTTCCAACGCTTGTTCAAAGACCTTCCGCGCCTCTTCCATCGTCCCATAGAATTCACCGCCTGACGCATTCAAGTGTCCGCCGCCGTTAAAGAACTCGGCAGCCAACTGGTTGCAGGGAAAAGAGCCGACCGAACGCAACGAAATTTTTATCATCGGCTTCTCCGTATCTTCACGCAGGAAGCAGGAAAGAACCGTCCCCTTGATGCTCAAAGGGATGTTGACAAAGCCTTCGCTGTCTCCACGAATATAGTCGAAGCGTCCCTGCTCCTTTTTAGTCAGGGAAATCAGTGCGGCGTGATGCCCGGTATATACCTTCATCTGCGACAACACATATCCCATCAGGCGCAAGCGGCTTTCGGAATAGGTATTGAACACCTTGCGATAAATCTCATCTTTGTTGATACCCTTCGACAACAATTCGCCGATAATGAAATAAATGGCGCGGTTGTTGGAGTTGTAAGTGAACCCGCCTGTATCAGTCATCATGCCCGTATAAATGCACTCGGCCCCTTCCTTTGAGATATCATCAAAGTAGCCCATACGGCATATCAGACGGAATATCAGTTCGGAAGTGGACGATATCTCAGGA
This sequence comes from Bacteroides sp., assembly GCF_029057325.1. Taxonomy (GTDB): domain Bacteria; phylum Bacteroidota; class Bacteroidia; order Bacteroidales; family Bacteroidaceae; genus Bacteroides. Next base: position 16,816 of record NZ_JAICZW010000162.1, read on the forward strand.
TGCGAAATGATAATCCGGCAGAAGTCTTCGGGATGCAGATGGTGGTCTATCAAGATTTTCCTTGCCGGAGAAGCAAGCACGGCATCTCCCATGGCATCGATGCGATGGATGGCGTTAAAATCCAGACAACAAATGATATCCGCTTCGGCTATCAGTTTATCGGCAAAATCCCTGTAGCGATCGTACAGCAGGACTTCCTTGCTTCCGGGCATCCACTTCAAGAAATCGGGGAAAGCATTGGGCACAATTACATTCGCTGTCTTTCCCTGCGATTCAAGAAAATGCCACAAACCTAAAGAAGAGCCAATAGCATCTCCGTCGGGGCCTACATGGGAAACGATCACTACTTTGTCTGCACGGTCAAACCATTTGGTGAAATGGTCTATTTTGGATTGTTCTATAACTTTGTTCAACATATATTTAGTTACTATTTGACGATTTACTATCCATTATCTAATGTCCATAACAAATTGAAGGGCAAAAGTACGAAAAAGTTTGTGATTTATAACAGAATGCGGACAGAACCTTTTTGAGAAAGAGAAAGATAAGGAATGCCCATACGAATGCAATCATCCACTATCCGATGCCGGCAATAATCGGAAAGGGAGGCATCAAGCACCACCGTACCAATAGAAAACAGGGAAACCAGTTCCGCCATTCCGCCCCGATAGCCATGGGAAACATACAGATAATCAATTGAAGCGGGAGAAACGGACTCCTTGCCCTGCCATCGCCCGTCGCAAAGAAGGCAGATACGCTTGCCCGCATAACAGACAATTCCATCCTGCATCGACAGACCGGGAACAGCATACCCATCCGCCACCCATTGCGGAACTTCCAACTGCAAACGATTCCAATAAGGAGAAAGAGTGCGGGTCAAGCGGGTTCGATCGGGCAGACTATCCGCACAAGCCAACCACGACTTGCCGCTTTCCGACAGGCAGTGGACCACCGGACAACCACGTACATTATAAAAGACAATGCTTCTTTGGGGCGCATGGAGCATCGCTGAAACCGAATGATAAGAGACCAGCAGTAACAAAGCAAACAGAGCCAGGAACACATTCCGATAGATACGCCGGATCACGGCACGGCAAAGCAACCCTAAAAACAGAAAGTACAACAACACCTCCCATCCGTCTATCCAAATGCCATCCATCGATGAAAGCGGAAGGTGCTCTATCCACCGGAGCATTGCATTCTGTGCAGACACCAAGGCCTTCACAACTGCAGCAAAAGTGCCTTGTAAAAACGAGAAAGGAGTCAGCAGCAACAGCAACACAGCCGCATAGAGAATGAGCGACACCATAGGAATAGCCACTAAGTTAGTCAGCAGGAAGTGGGTGGAAAAGCGTGAAAAATAAAACAACACCAACGGAGCCGTGCCCACCTGCGCCGCAACAGATACCGTAACAAGTCCCCATCCGTAACGCAAGAAACGGTTCTTCACTTTCCAAAGAGCATATAGCCGTGGCTGAATGACCAATATCGCCGCTACCGCCACAAAAGAGAGTTGGAAACCTACATCATACAACCAAACCGGATTGTACAACAACATCAGGAACGCCGCTGACAGCAGTGTGTTCATCGACCAGACCTTCTCCGACTGCAGACCGGCAAACGCACACAACGAAAACATGATAACAGATCTCACCACGGAAGCGGACAATCCCGTGAAGAAAGCAAAACCCCACAAGAACAATACTATCAGTAACAGCAGCATAGGTTTCAACACCCTCCACCGCCTCCACAAGGGAGTAAACAAAAAGAAAAGCAAAGCATATATGAATCCGATATGCAGCCCCGAAAGCGCCAATACATGGCTGGCACCGGCAACTGAATAAGTCTCCCTGATGTCATCGCCAAGTGCTGCTTTATCGCCCACAGTCAAGGCAGAAAGAACCGCCAGTTCGTCACCCTTGAAACCCAAATCACGATAAAGTGAAAGCACCTTCTCCCTATATTCCAATGCCTCCTGCCTGAAAGTGCGAGCGACATCATGTCCCGTCACCCGCCAATGACCAGCGGCCACGTATGCCGTTCCAGCAACACCCTGATGCCGCAGATAGCGGACATAGTCAAATTCATACGGATTACCATTGTTGACGGGAGGAGCAAGACGAGTATGTATCAGCAATTCATCTCCCTGCTTCAAACAAGTCGCCATGGAATCTTTCGGAAAGTAAAACAGAAATAACGGTGGCCGGGAGAAGGCAAGAACCGTATCTTGACGAACTTCTTCCAGCAAGCCGCTTTGGCAAAGCACGGAACGCCCCTTCATTTCCGGCTTCCCCCGAACAACTATTCTATAAGTAGAAGAAAGATTGGAAAAGGGAAAATCAGAACGTCCCATCTGCCTGTCCATTCCCATATACCCCACAACCGACAGAAGGAGGAACAACAACACTCCATACAGCCGTCTGAAACACAGGCAATGACAAGCCGACAAACCAGCAAACAGCAAGAGGCACGCCAACCCCAATCCCCACACCGGAACAACCTGAGGAAACGCATCTCCACACAAAATGCCCGCTACCAACGGTATCAACAACCGAAAGAACGGATACCATTGATAGTATTCCGCAATCAACGAAAACCTATTTAAAGATTCTTCAAGGAACGGATAGTCTCTTCCGGATTGGGAGAAGAAAAGACCGAATTGCCGGCTACCAACGCATCGGCACCGGCTTCTATCAATCGGGCACCGGTAGCCAAATTCACCCCTCCATCCACTTCAATCAGGGCCTTTGAACCGGAAAGCGTAATCAGTTCGCGCAACTCGCGCACCTTTTCCGTAGAATGTTCGATAAACTTCTGACCACCAAAACCCGGGTTCACACTCATGATGAGCACCATATATACCTCGTTGATAATGTCCTTCAACAAAGAGACGGGAGTTGCCGGATTAATCGTCACAGCCGGTTGCATCCCCGCTTCACGAATCTGCTGTACCACACGATGCAGATGCGGGCATGCCTCATAATGCACATTCATGATATGCGCCCCCAAAGCTTTTACCTCCGGTATAAACTTCTCCGGCTGTACAATCATCAGATGCACATCCAACGGCTTTTGCGTAAGTTCCGCCACATATTTAAGCACAGGAAATCCAAAAGAGATGTTGGGCACAAACACACCATCCATGATGTCAATGTGCAACCAATCCGCATCACTCTGGTTAATCATTTCAATGTCTTGCGCCAAATGGCCAAAATCAGCAGACAAGAGAGAAGGAGATATAATCGGTTTCATATTTAATGTTACAGTATTAAAGTTTTGTGACCTTACAGCAGACAAAAGTAAGTAAAAGATTTCATCCAGCCTAATTACAAATGAATCAAGTTTCAAATTATTGATTATCAAAACTGAATATGAGTATTATTTGTTCCGTCCTCAGATATAGACATAAAAAAAGGAGTACCGCTGTACTCCAACCTTTGTTAACCTTAAATCTAATACTATGAAAAACACATTGCAAAGGTACGGACTTTCGGGGAACTTCCAAATAAAACAAATAAAAAAGCGTGTTTCATAACATGCTTTTGCAAATACCTGTTCCATTTTAAGGTTTGCTAAGCCTTTTCCTTTGCAACGAACGACATTAGACGGAGAAAAGAGGGCTACCCGACTATTTCATTTCAAACTCCTCTGTCAACCGGAAGCCGCGTAGCAGTTCGTCCGTCTTCAAGCGTTTCTTGCCGGGAAGCTGAAGGGCACGGATATTGATAAAACCATCCGCAGCCGCCACACGGATATACATCTTTCCATCAGTCTGCAAAGTACCGGGAACAAGCCGATGTGCCTCTTCCTGCTTTTCGGTCTCGAATATCTTTACGACTACCGCTTCACCGTCAGGCTGCACCAGTTCCGTCCAAGCAGCAGGATAAGGAGAAAGCCCGCGGACAAAGTCATAAATATGTTTCACGGGGTGGTTCCAATTGATGCGGCAAGTCTCTTTGAAAATTTTAGGTGCCGGACGCAGTTCGCCGACCACCGCCATCTCCTCTTGCGGAATGCGCTTCACTGTATCGTTCAGAATGGCATCCACCGTCTCTACAACCAGACGGCCTCCCAACGTCATCAGTTTGTCATGTACCATGCCCACATTATCTGTATCGGCAATGGGCACACGAACTTGCTGTATCACCTCCCCGGTATCAATCTCATGCTTCAGGAAGAAAGTAGTGATTCCTGTTTCCGTATCACCGTTGATAACCGCCCAATTGATAGGCGCAGCACCACGATACTGCGGCAACAAGGAAGCGTGCAGATTGAACGTGCCCAGCCGTGGCATATTCCACACCACCTCCGGTAGCATACGAAACGCTACCACAATCTGCAAATCGGCCTTCCAGGCACGCAACTCATCCAAAAACTCTTCATTCTTCAGCTTCTCCGGCTGCAACAACGGCAAGTTGTGTTCCAGCGCATATTGCTTCACCGGCGAGAACTGAATCTTATGCCCCCGTCCGGCAGGCTTGTCTGGCATTGTGACAACACCCACCACATGGTAACCGCCTTCGACCAGGCAACGCAGGGCCTCCACCGCAAAATCGGGAGTGCCCATATAGACTATTCGTAAATCTTCTTTCTTCATCGTCATTTATCAATTATCAATTGTCCATTATTTCAGTCTTCCGAGAAGTGTACTAGCACCTCCCGATAGGAATTGAATATTTTCGACTTCGATACAAATCCCAGATACTTGCCTTCCGCATCCACCACCGGCAGATTCCATGCCTTCGTGTCATCAAAGATCTGCATCACCTGCTCCATACTGTCCGTATCGTGCAGACGGGCCGGAGCAGAAATCATAAACTTGCTCACCTTGAAGCGATGGTACAACTCCTGGCGGAACATAATGTTGCGGATATCATCCAGCAAGACAATGCCAATCAGTACCCCCGACTCATCCGTCACGGGGAAAACATTCCGACGGGAGTTTGAAATCGCCTTATTGACGAGCTCTCCCAAATCCATCTCCGGATGCACCACCACGAAATCTTTCTCCACCACGTTTTCCACCTTCATCAGCGTAAGCACCGCCTTATCCTTGTGGTGAGTCAGCAGTTCGCCCTTCTTCGCCAAACGCATGGAATAGATGCTATGGGGCTCAAACATAATAATAGTCAGATAGGAACTGACTGAAACAATCATCAGAGGCAGGAAGAGGTCATACCCTCCGGTCAGTTCGGCTATCAGAAACACACCCGTCAACGGGGCATGCATCACGCCGCTCATCACGCCTGCCATACCCAATAAGGCAAAGTTCTTCTCAGGCAGAAAAGTGGTCGCCTCAAACTCATTGCTGAAATGCGCAAAGATAAAGCCCGCGATACATCCCAAGTACAAAGAGGGCGCAAAGATACCGCCACACCCTCCGCCACCGTTTGTGGCACTCGAAGCGAACACCTTGAACAGGATTATCAGCATTAAGTAGAGCAACAACAGGTTGCCGTGCCCATAGAAGAAAGAGTTGTTCATCACCGTGTCCCACTGTTCATTGCTCACGCCGTTCAGCAGCAACTCTATCGTATCATAGCCTTCACCATACAGGGGTGGAAACAAGAAAATCAGAATACTCAGCATGACACCGCCCAGCACCAACTTCTTGCCCGGTGTCTTCAACTTTCCGAATACCCCCTCCACCATACTCATAGCACGGGTAAAGTAGAGCGAAACCAATCCGCAAAAGCCCCCCAATAGGATAACGTACGGAATGCGCTCCAGCTCAAAAGCCTGATCCAGATGGAATTTAAACATAGCGTCCGTACCCGACACGATGTAGGAGACGGTCGCCGCCGTCACCGCCGATATCAATAAAGGCAACAACGAAGACATCGTCAGGTCTATCATCAACACCTCCAGCGTAAACACAAGTCCGGCTATCGGTGCCTTGAAGATGCCTGCCACCGCACCCGCCGCACCGCATCCCACCAGCAACATCAGCGTGCGGTGCTCCATCTTGAAGATACTTCCCAGATTAGAGCCTATCGCCGACCCTGTCAGTACAATCGGCGCCTCCGCTCCAACCGATCCGCCGAAACCGATGGTGATGGAACTGGCGATGATAGACGACCACGCGTTATGCCGCTTAATGCGCCCCTGCCTCCTCGAAATGGCATACAGAATCTTGGTGACTCCATGACTGATGTCATCCTTCACCACATAGCGCACAAACATTCCGGCCAGAAAGATACCTACCACCGGATAGACCAAATAGAGATAGTTGGCCTCCGTTGTATCGAAGTTCTCCGTCAGAAAGTTCTGTATCCAGTGTATAATAAGTTTCAGTATCAATGCGGCAAGCGCCGTAAAGATACCGACCAGAAAACTGAGAATCAGAATAAACTGTTTCTCTTTAATCTTCTTCTCACGCCACAATATAAAACGATGCAACAAACTTTTCTTCTCTCCCGTCATAGTCCCCTTCCTTTATTCACGAATGATTTTAATGACTCCCCCCTTCTCCAACTTGATGACGCTCGAAGGCTTCGGGCTTCCCACTTCCTCCCGGCGGTAGCTTACGATGTAATCCACCGCCGACTTGACCTCTTCGCTTATCTCACTGAAATTGCCCGGTGAGGGCTGTCCGCTGATGTTGGCCGAAGTAGATACAACCGCCTTGCGGAACCGCCGGCAAAGTTGTTGCGAAAACGCCTCGTCTGTCACTCGGATGCCCACACTGCCATCTTCGGCCAGCAGATTGGGTGCCAAATTGCGCGCTCCGGAATAGATGATGGTCAACGGCTTGTCCGCCAACTCTATCAGGTCCCAAGCTATGTCCGGCACGTCCTGCACATAAAAGTCCACCTTTACCGGCGAGTCCACCAGCACCAGCATCGCCCTGCTGTTGACACGCTGTTTTATCTCATACACACGGCGTACCGCCTCTTCGTTGGTCGCATCACATCCGATGCCCCAAATGGTATCGGTAGGATATAGAATCACGCCGCCTTCACTCATCACCTGGCAGGCTTTTTTGATGTCTTCTGTCATTTCTTACACTATAAATTCACGGATTAATACGCAAAAGTAGTACTTTTGCTGCGAAATAAACAAAAACAAATGGAAGAAATCCAATTTAACCACATCCTGCCCATACAGCTACGCTTCAACGACATCGATAAATTCGGCCACGTAAACAACACGGTCTATTTCTCTTTTTATGACTTGGGGAAGACGGAATACTTCGCTTCCGTATGCCCGCACGTCAATTGGGAAAAGGACGGCATCGTGGTTGTCCACATCGAAGCCGAATTCCTTTCACAGATTTACGCCTCTGATCATATCGCTGTGCAAACCGCCGTCACAGAGATAGGCACCAAAAGCTTCCACCTCGTCCAACAGGTCATCGACCAAAAGAGCAAAGAGGTGAAATGCGTCTGTACCTCCATCATGGTAGCCTTCGACCTTACCAAACACGAATCCAAGCCACTGGAAGAAGAGTGGATTGAAGCCATCTGTCGCTACGAAGGAAGGGACCTGAGAAAAAAGAAAGGACGATGACCGCATCCGGTGTGTAAGAGCCACGATTTCCTTTGACTTGAAAAGCGGCGGCAAGAAAACTATTAGATGTTTCTGAGCAAAGCGAATGCTGAACAAAATTTAAACAGACTCTTAGAAATCTAAATCTTCTGCAAGCGAGGCCAAAAAAACAATAAGGTTTCAATATAAATACGTATATTTGCCTGATAAATAAGAGAAAGAGAGCATCGGTCCGTTTTTTTTGCGGCAATGGAAGCACAACCGCCCGGGAGTTATTAACAAAACGCCCGACTTATCAACCGTTTTTGCAATCTCTCTTCAAATTCGTAGGCGCTATGCGGAATAATCGCTTATTTCGCTGCCACAAAATATTGAGATTATGGGAAAAATTATTGCTATGGCAAATCAAAAGGGTGGTGTAGGAAAGACTACGACAACAATCAACCTCGCAGCCTCACTCGCCACGCTTGAAAAGAAAGTGCTCGTTGTGGATGCCGACCCTCAGGCAAACGCCTCCTCCGGTTTGGGCGTGGACATCAAGCAGTCGGAATGCACCATCTACGAGTGCCTCATCAACCGTGCGGACGTACGCGGAGCCCTTCATGACACGGAGATAGAGACCTTGAAAGTCATCTCCTCCCACATCAATCTGGTAGGTGCCGAAATCGAGATGCTCAATCTCAAAAACCGCGAAAAAATCTTAAAGGAGATTCTCGCCCCGCTAAAAGACGAGTTTGACTACATCCTGATTGACTGTTCGCCCTCTCTGGGACTGATTACAGTCAATGCGCTGACCGCCGCCGACTCTGTAATCATCCCTGTGCAAGCAGAATACTTCGCCTTAGAAGGTATCAGCAAACTGCTGAATACCATTAAAATCATCAAATCCAAACTGAATCCCGCTCTCGAAATCGAAGGTTTCCTGCTGACCATGTACGACTCACGCCTGCGCCAGGCCAACCAAATTTATGATGAAGTGAAACGCCACTTCCAAGAGTTGGTGTTCAAGACAGTCATCCAGCGCAACGTAAAATTAAGCGAAGCGCCCAGCTACGGCCTGCCCACCATCTTATATGACGCAGACTCCACCGGAGCCAAAAACCATCTGGCACTTGCCAAGGAGGTGATAAGCCGAAACGAGAAAAAAAGTGATGAATGATTAGTGATTAGTAATAAATCCCCTATTTCTATTTACCATCCACCAACAAACCGTCCCGCACGGTCAAATAGTAAATAGTAAATAGCAAAAATAGTAAATAAATAGATGGTACAGAAAAGAAATGCATTAGGACGCGGATTGGACGCATTGTTATCCTTAGATGAAGTGCAGACCGAAGGTTCCTCTTCCATCAGCGAAATAGAATTGTCCAAAATCTGTGTCAATCCCAACCAGCCCCGTCGCGATTTTGACGCAATCGCCTTGCAGGAACTTGCCGACTCCATCGCTGAGATAGGCATCATCCAGCCTGTCACGCTACGCCAAATCAGCGATGACGAATACCAAATCATCGCCGGCGAACGCCGTTTTCGCGCCTCACAACTTGCCGGATTGGCTACCATCCCCGCCTACATCCGCACCGCCGACGATGAGAACGTAATGGAAATGGCACTCATCGAAAACATTCAGCGCGAAGACCTGAACTCCGTGGAGATAGCCCTTGCCTACCAGCACTTGCTGGAGCAATACGGACTGACCCAAGAGCGTCTCAGCGAACGGGTAGGCAAAAAACGTACCACCATTGCCAACTACCTACGCCTGCTCAAGCTACCGGCCCCCATCCAAATGGGGCTGCAAAACAAGCAGATAGACATGGGGCACGCCCGCGCATTGCTTACCTTGGAAGACCCCAAGCTGCAAGTCAGGATATTCGAGGAAATTTTAGAGCACGGCTATTCCGTACGCAAGGTGGAAGAAATCGTAAAATCGCTAAGCGAAGGGGAAGCCGTGAAAAGCGGCACCCGCAAAATTACCCCCAAACGCGCCAAGCTCCCCGAAGAGTTCAATATGCTGAGACAGCAGCTCTCCGGATTCTTCCATACCAAAGTACAACTGACCTGTTCGGAAAAAGGAAAAGGAAAAATCAGTATTCCATTTAATAATGAAGAAGAATTAGAACATATCATCGGAATACTCGATACACTAAAATCATAAATGAGGAAAAAAAATACATATCAGTTCGTCATCGTCCTGCTGCTTTGCTTCCTACAAGCGGCAGGAATTGCTATGTATGGTCAAGACCGGCCACGTGCTGCTTCCAAACGCACGTACCGGCAACAGACCGATACACTCAACACCGTCCGCCGGCCTTTGCAACAGCAAGCAGACAATCCAAATCTTGAGATAAAACCGATGGAGCCGCAAAGCCCCTCCGTAAGCACCGACAGCCTTGCCGTTGCCGACAGCCTTGCTGCCGAAAACAAGCGGAAAATGCTGGAGATGACCACAAGCCCCGACCTGAAGGCGCAATCCGTCCCCGCCGACAGCCTGCAAAAGGTCGTAAATCCCAAGCAATGGATTCCTAATCCCACCAAAGCGACCTGGCTGGCACTCGTCATCCCCGGAGGCGGACAAATCTACAATCGCAAGTATTGGAAACTACCCATTTTCTACGGAGGATTTGCCGGATGCGCCTACGCCCTTAGCTGGAACAATCGGATGTACAAGGACTATTCTACTGCCTATAAGGATGCAGCCAACGGGAACTGGGACTCCACCTCCATCACCGACTTGTTGCCTCCCGGCTACAAATATTCGGAATCTCAATTGATGGAAACATTGCGGAAACGCAAAGACACCTACCGACGCTACCGGGATTTGAGCATCTTTGCTTTCATCGGGGTATATCTGCTCTCCGTGGTCGATGCATACGTGGATGCGGAATTGTCGAATTTCGACATCAGCCCCGACCTCAGCATGCGGGTGGAACCTGCCATCATCAGCAACCGGATGACAGGCTCTTCAAAAAACAGTGTCGGTGTACAATGCAGTCTCCGATTTTAAAAAAACAAGTAATAAGTATCGTTTATGAGAAACAAACCTGTATATATGAAAAAACTTATTTACGGCTCTGCGTTGCTGTGCTGTGCCTTGTTCGCCACTCCACAGACAACGCATGCACAAGAGAAGGTGGAAGTGACGATCCGCGACAATGGAACCGAACGCCAGGAATCCATCGAACTTCCCAAAAGTATGACATATCCGCTTGACAGCCTGCTGAAAGACTGGAAAGCAAAGAATTACATCGATCTGGGGAAAGATTGCAGCACCTCTACCATCAATCCCGAGTTCAGCGACTCTATTTATATCGACCGGTTGTCGCGTATGCCCACCGTCATGGAGATGCCCTACAACGAAATCGTGCGTAAGTTCATCGACATGTACACAGGACGCCTTCGCAACCAGGTGGCTTTCATGCTGAGTGCATGCAACTTTTATATGCCCATCTTTGAAGAAGCGTTGGATGCTTACGGCCTGCCCTTCGAACTCAAATACCTGCCCATCATCGAGTCGGCGCTCAACCCCTCCGCCGTATCGCGTGCGGGTGCCAGCGGATTGTGGCAATTCATGCTTCACACCGGAAAGATATACGGCCTGGAGAGCAACAGCCTTGTGGACGAACGCCGCGACCCGATAAAAGCGACATGGGCGGCAGCACACTACCTGAAAGACTTGTACAACATCTACAAAGATTGGAACCTGGTAATTGCAGCCTACAACTGCGGGCCGGGCACCATAAACAAAGCCATCCGCCGCGCAGGAGGTGCCACAGACTATTGGGAAATCTACACCTATCTGCCAAAAGAAACCCGTGGCTACGTGCCTGCCTTCATCGCCGCCAACTACGTGATGACCTACTACTGCAAGCACAACATCTGTCCGATGGAGACGAACATACCAGATGCCACCGATACGATACAGGTGGACCGCAACCTCCATTTTGAGCAGATTGCCGACATCTGCGGCATCAGCAAAGAACAACTGGCAAGCCTGAACCCGCAATTCAAGAAAAGCATCATTCCTGGCGAAAGCAAGCCGCAGACATTGCGTCTGCCCATCCACGAAATCAGCGCCTTTATCGACAAACAAGACACCATCTATGCCCACCGCAGCAATGAGTTGTTCAAAAAGCGAAAGGTTATCACAGTCTCCGACTCCCGTCCGACAACCCGTAGCAACAGCGCTGCCCCCAAAGGAAAGCCCACCTACCACAAAATTGCCAACGGAGAAACATTGGGAAGCATTGCGCGGAAGTACAAGGTCACCGTCGGGCAATTACAAAGCTGGAACGGCTTGCGCAATACCCGAATTTCGGCTGGAAAAAGCTTGAAGATTTATAAATAAAGAGACGATTGATTGTTTGGTGCCGAAAATTATTTATTTTTGCAAAAAGTGAAGAAAGGAGAAGCAGTATATGGAAGACACTATAATTCAAAAGGAAAAAGAAAAAGCCGAAGAAGCGATGATTGCACAGGCTTTCCAGGAACTGTTGAACGACTATTTGGTTACCAAACACCGCAAACGTGTTGAGATCATTACCAAAGCATTCAACTTTGCCAACCAAGCGCACAAAGGCATCAAACGCCGTTCGGGTGAACCTTATATCATGCACCCCATTACCGTGGCAAAGATTGTCTGCAACGAAATCGGACTGGGTTCCACTTCCATCTGTGCAGCATTGCTGCACGATGTCGTGGAGGACACAGACTATACCGTCGAGGATATAGAAAACATCTTCGGGCCTAAAATAGCCCAGATTGTGGACGGACTGACCAAAATCTCAGGCGGCATCTTTGGCGACCGTGCATCAGCTCAAGCAGAGAACTTCAAGAAACTGCTGCTCACCATGTCCGATGACATCCGGGTCATTCTCATCAAGATAGCCGACCGCCTGCACAATATGCGCACCCTCGGCTCCATGTTGCCCAACAAGCAATACAAGATTGCAGGCGAAACGCTTTACATCTACGCCCCACTCGCCAATCGCCTCGGCCTGTACAAGATAAAGACCGAGCTGGAGAACCTGAGTTTCAAGTACGAACACCCCGAGACATACCGTGAAATAGAACAAAAATTGGAAGCCACCGCTACAGAACGTGACAAGGTTTTCAAAGAGTTCACCGCCCCTATCCGTGGGCAATTGGACAAGATGGGACTGAAATACCGCATCCTTGCACGTGTGAAGTCCATTTATTCCATCTGGAACAAAATGCAGACCAAACACGTCCCCTTCGAGGAAATTTATGACCTGCTTGCCGTCCGCATCATCTTCGAGCCCCACAATATGGAGGAGGAATTGAACGATTGCTTCGACATCTACGTTGCCATCTCCAAAATATACAAGCCACATCCCGACCGCCTGCGCGACTGGATCAGCCATCCCAAATCCAACGGCTATCAGGCCCTGCACGTCACCCTCATGGGTAACAACGGACAGTGGATCGAAGTACAAATCCGCAGCGAACGCATGAACGACGTTGCCGAACAGGGCTTTGCCGCCCATTGGAAGTACAAAGAAGGCGGAGGCAGCGAAGATGAAGGCGAACTGGAGAAATGGCTACGCACCATCAAAGAGATTCTGGATGACCCGCAGCCGGATGCCATCGATTTTCTTGACACCATCAAACTGAACCTGTTTGCATCGGAGATTTTTGTATTCACTCCGAAAGGTGACCTCAGAACCCTGCCACAGAATGCAACGGCACTGGACTTCGCATTCTCTCTACATACTGATATCGGTAGCCATTGCATCGGCGCCAAAGTAAACCACAAGCTGGTTCCGCTAAGCCACAAATTGCAAAGTGGCGACCAGGTAGAGGTACTGACATCCAAATCGCAACGCGTACAGCCGGAATGGGAAACGTATGCCACCACCGCCCGCGCCCGCGCCAAGATAACCTCCATCCTGCGCAAAGAAGCGAAAAACCACCAGAAAGAGGGTGAAATCATCTTGAACGAGTTCTTCAAAGAGGAAGGAATCCAACTCAACGACGCCACACTGGACAAACTGACCAACCTGCACAATTTCCATACCCACGATGAATTGTTCATCGCCATTGGCAACAAAAGGATTACATTGGGAGATGCTGACAAAAACATATTCAAGGAGAAACAAAGCAGAAACTGGAAAAAGTTCCTGAATTTCTCGTTCGGCACCAAAGAAAACAAAGAAGAGCAGGAAGAGCCGGACCCCAAAACACCTCAGGAGAAAATCAGCACCAAGCAGATATTGAAACTGACGGAAGAAGCCATCTCCAAAGAGTATATCATGGCTGATTGCTGCCACCCCATCCCGGGAGATGACGTATTGGGATATTTGGACGAAAACAACCGTGTCATCATCCACAAGCGCCAGTGCCCTGTCGCCGCCCGCCTCAAGAGCAGCTACGGCAACCGCATCATCGCCACCCAATGGGACACACACAAAGATTTGTCATTCCTCGTCACTATCTATATAAAAGGTATAGACAGCGTGGGACTGCTGAACGAAGTGACGCAAATCATTTCCCGCCAGCTCAACGTAAACATCCGCAAACTAACCATCGAAACCAACGACGGCATTTTTGAAGGAAAGATACAGCTCTACGTGCACGATGTGGACGATGTACGTGCCATCTGCAACAACCTGAAACAGATACAGCACATCAAGCAAGTAGTAAGAATAGAAGATTAAAAGAAAACAAAGAAAGAATCATTCCCGAGAAGGAGGCTCCTGAAGAGTCTCCTTCAATGTTTCTACCTGTTCGTATGTAAACGCATCAAGGGCATTCCTCATCCCGATCAATTCCTCACGAATGGATTTCAGCCGTTCCACAATCTCAAAGTTGCGCAACGTCGCACCCTTGTTGTCCTTCATCCGCTGACGGGCGCCGGGCAAGGTCATGCCGCGCTCCTTCACCAGATGATAGATAAGCTTCACCGTCTCAACGTCTTCTTTACGATACTGGCGTATGCCGCGCCCGCCCTTCTTGGGCTTCAGCTGCGGGAACTCCTTTTCCCAAAAACGAAGCAACGATTCGTTGACATTAATCATGGCAGCCACCTCACTGATGGAGTAATATAACTTCAAGTTTTTATCAGTATTCAGCATAATGTTCTCTCTTTCCTTCACAAAATCAACATTATCTCAGTATAAACAACTTGTACACACGTGTTGCAATTATATCGCAAATCCGAAAACAAGCATCCACAAGCAACAACAGCTCTTGACTGCAAAAATATGAAATTCTCTAATAAATATCGTGATATAAACGCGTAATAATCAAAAGTCTGTGGCAATTTTAACAGAATATCCACTTTTATCCTTACCTTTGTTATGGTATTGAGAGATTGTGCCCTAACAATAATAAGAAAACGATGCAAATTCAAAACAACACATGATAGCGGAATGCTCAGCTTACGATTTCAAAGAAATGCTGGAACGCAAGAAAGTGAAGTCATGGCTTAAATCGGTGTCGGCATTTGCCAATATGGATGGTGGCAGTTTGTTCTATGAATACCCTGTAAACGAAGAAAGTTCGGTCGAAAAGTTCGGTGTAAACAGTAAAAGTTCGGTGAAAACCTTCGGCGACACACAAGAAAGTTTGGAGAAAGGTTCGGAGAAAAAGTTCGGAGATTCGAAAAACAAATCTAAAAGCATTGAGAAAACCGCACAAAAGATTATTGATTTCGTCATTTCCGCCCCATCAATGTCTGCAGAAACAATGGCCTATAAAATAGAAACTTGAATGGTTGGCAAGGAAAATAAAGATGTTTACCGAAGAAGAACAGAAAGTTATTCTTGCCAGTGCTTACGCATTTGCAGAACACTATTTGATAATCACTTCCTCAATAACCATTCAGCTAAAAGATACATGTAGTCAGCAAGATCTTATGCACTTTGTTTGTTCTGCTTTTTTCAACATGGGCAAGAAGCGTAGTGATATTGTAAGTTTCTTATCTCAGGTCTTTCCGCTTTGCTTTCCTGCAGGAGAAAGAGTATTGGCTAAAATGATTCGGGATTGGAAATAGTCAGAAACAGAAGAATAAAGGAAGAAAAATAGAGATGGGAGACACTATAAAGCCTTTATTAGTACGATTACTTGATAAATCAAACAAAATTGTGTAATTTCGCACATACATGTAGAGAACTCTTCTATGGGAAAGAAAGTATATAAAAATAGGATTCGTGTGATACTGGCAGATAAAATGATTACCAAGACTTATTTGGCAGAACAACTTGGTGTATCAAAAATGACAATAAGCCGATGGTGTGCCAATAACACACAACCAAGTGCACCACAACTAATAGAGATTTCACAAGTGTTGCAATGTGATTTGAAAGATTTATACGAAATATGAATAAATAAACAGGCATAATTATGGAAGATGTGGCTTTGAAGACAGGTCAAATATCAGAAAACGGACAAATAGAGATAATAGACCAAGACAGATTATGTTTTAAGGTCGCATCTCGCAGTAAAGGTGCTTATGGAATAAGGACTATTTCAAAAGATTTGTTGAATGAGTTTTTAAAGTTGTATATTGAAAAACCAAACATTACAGCCAATGAAGCAAGAGAGCTATTAAGTGGGCAATCAGAAATAGATAAGTTTGAGTATGGATATGCATCAACACTTTGGCAAATGGCAAAAATGTCAAACGCAAATCCTACAAAAAATAGTATAAGCCAACCTGCTAAAAAACAAATTTCCGGAACACCTACAGCCCATCAAATCATCTATTACGGTGCTCCCGGAACCGGAAAATCCCACAAAATAAAGGAACAGCTTGAAGGGGTCTCCAAGGAAAATATATTCAGAACGACATTCCATCCGGATAGCGACTATTCAACCTTTGTCGGTGCATACAAACCTACGAGAAGTGAACGTCCTTTGTACGGATTGTTTGGTAAGGAGACTGTCAGATTGAGAGATGAAGCGGATTTGTCGGAGGACATAATTACATACAAATTCATTCCTCAGTCATTCATTAATGCCTATATGCAGGCTTACAGGAAATCTGATGAAAATGTGTACCTCATAATAGAAGAAATCAACCGTGGAAATTGTGCCCAAATATTCGGAGACCTGTTCCAGCTTCTCGACAGGGACGAAAACGGAATCTCTGAATATACAATCAAAGCCGATGCCGACTTAAAGGCTTTTTTAAAAGAAGAGCTTGGCAAAGACAATCCAGGAATAAAAGAAGGAGAACTTTGTCTGCCGTCAAATCTGTATATCTACGCTACCATGAATACCTCAGACCAATCATTGTTTCCAATTGATAGTGCCTTCAAGAGACGTTGGGATTGGGAGTATGAGCCAATTAAATATAAAAACACTGATTGGGTAATTGATATTGATGGTTTGAAATATAAATGGAGCGACTTCCAGAAAGAAGTAAATACGCGTATCTTGAAAGATACTGGCTCTGAGGACAAGATGTTGGGCGATTATTTTGTCAATCCACCAACAAAAGCAATTTCCTTTAACTTATTCAGAAACAAGATATTGTTCTATTTGTGGAATGATGTCTGTAAAGATGGCGATGCCGACATATTCCCCACAGACACTGATTTTTCCTTCTCCAGATTGTATGATGAGAACAGCAAGCAACTCATTATTTCAATGATGGAAAAATTGAAATTGCAACCCATGGACGAGAATAATACCGAAGAGAATGAAGATGAGGATGATATGTTTGAAGATGATGACAACAATTCCTCTTCTATCCGATATTCTATCAATGGAGAGGAAACAGATGAAAAAGGTAAGGCATGGGGAAAAGGTGCGTTAGTAAAACGCGCCGTTGAGATTTATTGTGAAAATCATCAACAAGAAACAGCAGTTCAAGTACGAGATATTTGGAGGGCAGCTAATTTCAAAATTCCCCATATTGTAGAAACAGATAAAGATAGAGAAGAACGCATAAAAAATTCGCGGGATTTAAAAGCCGTGGAAAGGTCCAAAGAAATTAGACTATCCAACAATGAATCTTTACACGTTTCCACACAAGTAGGAGATGGTAAACGCCGTAAGGGCTTTTCTGATTTTCTTTCCATAATTCAATCTAAACCAGAATGGGGAATTAATATTCAAGAATTATAATTATGTTGCTGTTTATCGAAGGATACCCATATATTCTGAACAATATTGTCAAAAACAAACTGACAATCAGAGATGTGCTCAAAGATGTTGTGTCCGTACCTGTGAAGGAGGACAAGTATTCGTTTGGGTATGTAGGGTATTGCTATAGCAAAGCGGCAAAAGACGTCATATTCTTCTTGCCCAAAGTCGTACTGACAGGTGAGATAAACGAGGAAAGTGGAGATGATACGATATTCGGTGCTTCGCCACAGGAAATAATAGACTTTGAGTCCGATACGGTAAAAGCCAAATTTACGGAAGAAGGCTGCAAAGAATACAAGGAATTCCTGTCCACACTTTCGATTTGGATATACCGGACAATCTGTGTATATAAACAAACCCACAACGACCATATACTTGAAAGCAAGGAATATCAGTCAGAAAGCAGAGGCAGGAAACAGAAGCACAATACTTTGCTTGACGTAATAATAGCACTGAGGGATTTCAACAGAAACAATCAGGACTATTTTACATTCGTGGCTAAAAATGTGCATTCCGGCTATAACAAAATCAATTGGAACAAGACCATTGCTTCATCACAAGCAGTCATCCAAAACGGAAACCCAGTCTATATCGAGCCTATAAACAGGAAGAGAATGGTGAACTTTGATGAAGAACTGCTCGTCATATACTTCTCGATATTGAATTACATCCGTGAAACGCATGGCTTCTCTTTTGAAATCAATGTGCAATATCCGCTTATCAACTGCAACAAGTTGAAGAAATCTTATATTGAAAGGAATTTCGGATGCCGAAGATTGAAGCAAATCAAGTACAAGTATTTCTCGGACAAGGCACTCAGAATATGGGATTTGTGCTATGCTTTCTTTGACAGGGAGTATAAGATTGCAATGAACAGGCAGGTGGAGGACTTTTTGCTGGCGAAAGATTTTGAGCACATCTTTGAAGTCATGATTGACACTTTGGTAAGCGGCAATGACAAACAAAATCTGCCGAAAGAACTCACAGAGCAAAAAGACGGCAAACTGGTTGACCACCTGTTCATCGGACAAGGGATTATCGAACAATCCGATTTGGCATCCGAACTCACCTACTATATTGGAGACAGCAAATACTATAAACGTTCCAAGAATGACCGAACAAAGCTTGGCGACAAATCTATCTACAAGCAATATACATACGCCAAAAACGTCATCCAATGGAATATGAATTTGTTTTTGGATGGTGACGGAAACGGAGAGCATCCTCAGTTAAGAGACCAATTGACAGAAGGATATAATCCTATTCCAAATTTCTTTATCAGTGCCCGGATTCCTAATAAGAAGATGGGTGGCAATAAGTTTCTTTCTTTTGATGACAAAGAATTGAAAGCGCAGCATGGTGGAGTACAATTGAACCGCCAATTTGAGAACCGTTTGTTTGACAGAGATACGCTGTTGCTATGCCACTATGACGTAAACTTCCTATACATAGTATCGCTATATGGACGTAACAACAGGAGTGCCCAATCGGCATGGAGAGAATATGTGCGTAAGGAATTCAGAAATAAGATTCAAGAGACCTTAAACCGTTTATATACGTTCAGGACTCTCCAGCCACGCGAAGGAATGGATTGCCATCAGTTTATCCAAGACAATTTCCAACTACTAAACGGAAAACTGTATCGCCCGAAGTCAGACAGCAACTACCTGATTCTTGCCTTGATGAAAGATGAAGGTACCGATATATGGAAATCGCTCAAAATTAAATCTGCAACGGTAAAACAAGAAGCAGCTCAGAATAAGGAGTTATTAGGTACTCTGCAAACACATTTTCACGTCAGCCATCCGTTTATACTTGAAACAGACTTCCATATTGATGATGTTGATAACGTCGGAACTTTGAACAAGCTGCCGAAACAGGAGATTAAGAATGTCCTGACAGGTATGGTAAGGACAACCGACAATGATTTTGAAGTATTCTCCAAACATACATCAAAAACATATACGATGGAAAAGATACCGACCTCTATCAATATGATGGATATTGAGTATTTTCTTCCGATGGTCGGAGGTTGTATTGACGGCTATTACAAAGTCGAGAAAGTTTATCTGGGTACAAAGGACAGAAAATTGTGTCTGAAACTCAATCTTTCAACCTATATTCCTCTTGGTGAATCAAAGGTCAATATATACTCAAAAATGCGACCGGGAGAGCTGATTTCCTATGATTTGATGACGAAATTGTACGGGTAACTTGATATGGACAAACTAACCAAAGAACAACGCCATCGTTGTATGTCCGCAATAAAGGGCAAGAACACAAAGCCTGAAATGGTGGTTCGCAAGTTCCTCTTTAACCGTGGCTTCCGCTATCGGCTCAATCATCCGCGTCTTCCCGGTCATCCCGATTTGGTGCTTCGCAAATACCGGACGGTCATTTTTGTGAACGGCTGCTTTTGGCATGGTCATGAGAATTGCAAATACTTCCGCCTGCCCAAAAGCAACATCGATTTCTGGTCCACTAAAATAGAAAGGAATAAGGAACGTGATAAAAAAGAACAATGCCAGCTTGCCGCTATGGGATGGCATTGCATCACGGTTTGGGAGTGCCAACTAAAACCTAAAGTCCGAATACAAACGCTTGAGTCGCTAGCTTATACATTAAACCATATCTTTCTTGAAGACAGAAAAATAAGAACATACGAGTTACCCGATACAGACAGGACACTCATGGCGGCAGAACCAAAAGCGACTTATGGAAGAAATAAGCAACAATAAAGAATTGTCGCCCCTCTTCTCCAATGACTATTTGCTGAACCACAACCGCTGCCAACTATAATTGAACTAGACTATTCTTTTTCCAACAATAGAGATAAATCATGAGGTTTTCCGCAAAACGACACGTTTTGTCGCCCGGCCTCCTTATATTTGTCCGCACAAGAAAACGTTAAACCAAGTAAGATATGGGTAGAAAACTACAAGGACTGCAACGCATGCTGGTCATCCTTAACAAACTGAAAGGATACCAACGATACGTTCCCCGGGAAGAACTGGAAGAGTACGTCTCGCGCCGCATGGAAGAGCGCGACGGCACTCCCGTGGATTTGCGCACCCTGCAACGCGACTTCAACGAGATAGAAGAGCTGTTCGGCATTCACATCCGTTTCAGCAAAAAGCAGAACGGTTACCACATCGACGAAGAAGACGAGCTGAAGAGTGAGCAATACAACCGCCTCCTGCTGAACTTCGACTTGCTGAATGCCATCGACCACACCTCCAACCTGCACACCTACGTGCTGGCAGAGCACCACCGGCCGATGGACAACGAATGTCTCCCGCTACTGATAAAAGCCATCAAATTCTCTCATCCGGTGACCTTCAGCTACCTCTATGTACGCGAAGAAGGCAAGATACGCGAGAAACGGGTACTCCCCCACTACTTGAAGGAAGACCAGCAGAGATGGTACCTCCTCGCCTACGATGACGGCATACTGAAAACCTTCAGCGCAGTGTGCATCCGCAACCTCCGGATTCATGACGAAGAAACCTTCAAGCGCGACATGAACATCAACGTGGAGGAGCTGTTCAAAGACAGCTACGGCATCTGGAACCAGCCCGACATCCCTGTCGAAGAAATCGAACTGAGTTACGATGCCCTGGACGGCAGCTTCCTGAAATCGGTGCCCCTGCACCCCTCCCAAGAGGTCTTGATTGACAACGAGACGGAATTCAGAATCCGCCTACGCCTGCGCATCACCAACGACTTCGTAATGGCACTGCTGTCGCGCAGCCGTTCGCTGACTGTCATCCGTCCGCAACACTTGCGTGAACGGGTGAGGAAAGTATATGAGGAGGCACTGAAAAGAAATACATAAAAACGTACAATATCATGGAACATAAAATAAATATTCGTTACAAAAGGCAAGTCGATCCCATTCAGCCGTATAATTAGGGTACCTCAGTCGTATATGGAGAGGGCCTCACTATACGACTGAGATACCCTAACTATACGACCGAGATAGGGGTGATATAGACATATTCATAATCAATCAGTTACGAGAGGCAACCTGTTTAGTACAAAATATGGACAAAAGAATCTTCTTTCTGATTGATATGGATAAACAAATCAGCTCGTTTGGTGCAAAAAAACGAATTATCAAAACAATATCCCCGTTTTGAGCTTGATAATCAATAAACTTTTTGTAGCTTTGCAACGTTCAACCCTAACTGGTTAGGACATATACATAGTTTATTGATGAAAGTGTAGCTTTTATCCTTCACTAAAAAGTCTGGTAAACTTTAAGAATACGAAGGATGGCAATCACGCTCATCACTTGTTTGTATATGCTTATTCAAGCCATATACGTCACAAGTGTGGGGATATTGTCTATTCGTATTCGGGCATTACCAGACGCCTTTAGTGAGATAGATGATATGACTCCACACTTTCTTTTTTATAAAAATCAGCCATAACACAAAGGAGTCTAATGGCATTCAAATCTATAATGCTATGGGAGAAGGGAAATATTTAAATCTTTGGAAACAAAAACTATCCATTATCCTATCCACCATCGAAAAAGGAGGAAACGAAGAGGGACTAAAACTATCTGCAGAAGAGTTTAAGCAAAGTGGAGATAGACCAAGTGCCGGATATGGCTTTCGATTGGATATTGTCAATGGATTTATACCGCCTAAATCAGGATCAGCGGTAGCTCGCGATTTAAAAGAAACACTTGATAGTGAGCCTCGATTTAAAAAGATAGCTCAGAATAAAAAAATTACAATCAAAATGGGAGTGGGGTTTCTATTAAAAATTACCGTCATAAATATAACAGCTAATATTAATATCAAAGATTATGAAAGAAATCAATGAATCAACTAAAGATAGAGTAGAATCTTTATCGCCCATCATTGACGAAGAGTCCGAAGTCTTAGTTTTAGGAACAATGCCTGGTAAAGAATCACTAAAAAGAGGAGAGTACTATGCTGCACCTAATAACAGTTTCTGGAAAATAATAGGGCGATTATTCAATTCCAATATGGAATTCAAAGATTATGAAGAGAAAATTGCCTGCTTAAAGAAACACCACATTGCATTATGGGATACGCTACATTTCTGTAAACGCGAAAGTAATCTGGATAGTGACATAAAGGAAGAAATGACTAATGATATAGACAGCTTATTAGCCAGTTATTCTCAAATCAAAAAGATCGTATATAATGGGAAGAAAGCCGCCACCTACTATCAAACCCAACTACCGTCCGCTATAGCCTATTCCACCAGTAGTGCTTGTGCTAAGAAAACAGAAGAAAAAATCAAGAATTGGAAAAATGCACTAACAATTTGAAACCAAATGGAAAAGAATATGAAAAGCAAAAAAGAATTTACCCAATCAGAAATTGATAACATTAAAGAGTTAATCAACCTAAAGCTACAAGCCTCCACAAACGAACAAAAGAATATCAGGAACGAAATTCGGAAGATAGGTTTTTATTGGGAAGATTTCCATCCACAGACAGAAAGCCCCAAAGTTAAATACAACCTTGAAAACTTTGAGAAGCTAATAGAGGAAGGGTGCATTACCATCAATGATATTGAAAGCACTACAAAGTAATTTCACCACAGACTACCCGGATTATCACAGATTGACAGGCATACTCACTACGCTTTAAAGAACCATCTGTGTCAATCCGGGTAATCTGTGATAAGTTGTATCTTTCTTCATACCAATCGCTTTGCTGTGCCAATTAAAACTTTATACAATCTATTTATGCCCATTTTGCCAATTTCCGCCCAATATTGCTGTTCAAATTGCACCGGCTTGAAGAAAGTAAACCGCCCCAATTACATGTCCTCTATCGAAAGCCCCCTATAAACAATCTCGTACCCTTTGAAAGGACCAACAGACTTCATGAATGATTCAGATTTGGCCTTTAGCACCTCTTCATCAAAGTTTTTCGCTTGTCGCTTGACCTCAATAAATTCAATCTTACCATCTACTTCATCTTCGGCTATAATATCAATCTCGTTTTCGCCTTTTCGGTCATGCCAATATCCAAGGCGAGTGTATTGACCGGATTCTTTCATCACCTCATTAAAGTAACTTTCAAGAGATTTTCCGCTGACAGTTGCAAAATCACGTTCTGCGATCGTTTTCAATCTCTCATTACCTCCGGCCTCGATGATATGCGTATATTTGTATATGAACCGAAACCAAAATTTCAGGAACTGGTCATCGATGGTATAATGAACATTCTTATTGGCTGACCTCTCATAGATTGGCTGCATCTTGCTTATCAAGCCATACTCTTCACTTAGATTTTTCAAGTAACCGGACAACTCTCTAATGTTGAGAGCACTTTCCAGTTCCGAGCGTGTATTTTTGCCTTGCGCAATGAGAGTTAGCATCGAGAAATAGATGCCATAATCTTTACCGAATTCATCAACAAGCATATTCTTACCCTCCGGCAAAAAATAGGAATCCTGCTCAAAGAACATATCCAACATCTTTTTCTCGGTGAACTTTTTCTTATCTATGAGCAACTCAACATACTTCGCCACTCCACCTGTCAAAGTATAAAGAGCCAACAAGTCAGATTTCTTATAGCCGGGACAATATTCAGACATTATTTTTTTCAGAACTGAAGGTCTGAAAGGTCGGACATGTATGGTGTCGGTCTGCCTGCCGAACAGAGGCTGCTTCTTATCCTTGAATATCTTATTCATCAAGGTGTTCACCGAACCTGCCACAATCAGATTGATGTGAGCCTTGTTTTTATAGCTGTCCCAGATATTCTGCATATCAGAATAGATAGACGGATTTACCCTATAAAAATCCTGAAACTCATCGATAAAGAGTATGAGGTGCCGAGTCTGAGACAACTCCATGATGAATTTGAATATCGCAGCAAAAGACATTCCTTTGCTATCGAGCATTGGAATATTGAGTTTTGCATGAATCTCGTCAATGAATATATCACATAGGTCGGCTTCCGCTTTACGAGCAACAAAAAAGTAGAGCATTGTCTTGTTCTCATAAAACTTCTTAACCATCTCTGTTTTACCAATACGGCGTCTTCCCGTAATAATGGTAAATTGAGCAACTTCGTGAGATAGGTCTTCTATTTCTCTAAGCTTTTCAAATTCTGTTTCTCTATCAAAAAACCTCATATCTATAAATTTTATCGTAATGGCCATTACCGTAACGGCGGTTACGATTATGTAAAGATACAACTAAAATTATCATTCGTGCAAAAATAGAGGTATATTTATAATGAAGCAACGAATCGCCGTCAATCCAGCACCTTGCCATGGTTGGCCGCAATCTGAATCATACGGTCGTAATCCTCGGCACTCAAATCCATAAAGTAGTAATTCACAGGATTGACTACCTGCCCTTTCACATGCACTTCGTAGTGCAGGTGCGGGCCGGTGCTTTTACCGGTGCTACCCACGCCGCCGATGACTTCGCCACGCACCACCTTCTTGCCACGCTTCGTGCGGAAATCGCGCAAATGGGCATACCACGTCTGATAACCGTAACCATGGTCGATGACTATCGTATTGCCATAACCGGTCTCCCACCCCATTTTGACAACAACGCCATCGCCCGTGGCATAAACATCCGTACCCGGATTGGCGGAGAAGTCCATGCCGGCATGAAACTTGGTGGTACCATAAATAGGGTCGATGCGTGTGCCGTAGCCGGAAGCAGTCTTCTTGAGGTCTCTGTTCGATATGGGCTGGATAGCAGGAATACAGCGCAGCATTCCATCATGCTTTTTGCACAACTCCACCACATCGTCGAAAGAGGTGGACTGAATATAGAGTCGCTTCGTCAGCAAGTCCAGCTTCTGCGTGGTATTGATGACCAAATCGGCATCCGCCATATCCATCAAGTGCTTGTAACGGTTGACACCGCCATACCCCGCCTGCCGGATAGCGGACGGTATGGGGTCGGCCATGAAAATCACCCGATAGAGGTTATCGTCACGCTGCTGAATGTCTTGCAACACCCCCAGCGCCTCGTCCATACGGTGGGAAAGCACGTTGTACTGAGCCTTCAGCTTGCTGTTTTCTTTCCGCAACTCTTTCTCCGACGGCGAGCCGAAGATAAGTAACAGCACGATGAAACAACCCGCCCCCAGCCCCATGCCGATAAACAGGCGACGAAGAATGCTCAACGCACGCTGCCTCAGGGTGGGATAAATGCGGTCGTATGTCTGCGTCTGTGGATTATAAATGTAGTAAACTTTGCGCATCGGAAGTAAATATTTCATTATCAATGGGGCAAAAATAATAAAAACAAACTATCTTTGCGCGGTTTTTTCAAGAATTATGAAAGATTTATGATTTGTGGTTTATGGTTTATAAAAGTGGTAAATCATGGATGGCGCAAGTCATAAGTCGCAAGCGATTGGTCGGAAACAAGAAATCATAAAATCATAAATAGACGTATGTTGACTGCAAACGAAATCAGAGACTCTTTCAAGAGTTTTTTCGAAAGTAAAGGTCACCAGATAGTGCCTTCGGCTCCGATGGTGATAAAAGATGACCCGACGTTGATGTTTACCAACGCAGGTATGAACCAGTTCAAAGACATTATTTTGGGGAATCACCCGGCAAAATATAAAAGAGTTGCGGACTCGCAGAAATGTCTTCGTGTCAGCGGAAAGCACAACGACCTAGAGGAAGTGGGTCACGACACCTACCACCACACCATGTTTGAGATGCTGGGCAACTGGTCGTTCGGCGATTACTTCAAGAAAGAAGCCATCTCATGGGCATGGGAATACCTGGTGGACGTACTGAAGATAGACCCCAAAGACCTCTATGCCACTGTGTTCGAAGGCAGTCCCGAAGAGGGGCTGGAACGCGACAACGAAGCCGCTTCCTACTGGGAACAATTCCTACCGAAAGACCACATCCTGAACGGCAACAAACACGATAACTTCTGGGAAATGGGCGACACAGGTCCCTGCGGTCCCTGCTCCGAAATACACATCGACTCACGTTCGGAAGAAGAGAAGGCACAGATTCCCGGCAGCCAGCTGGTGAACAAAGACCATCCGCAGGTCATCGAAATCTGGAACCTCGTGTTCATGCAGTTCAACCGCAAGGCAGACGGCTCACTGGAAGGATTGCCCGCCAAGGTAATCGACACCGGTATGGGCTTCGAGCGACTGGTACGTACCCTGCAAGGCAAAACATCCAACTATGACACGGACGTGTTCCAGCCGATATTGAAGGCCATCGGCGACATGGCAGGCAAGAAGTACGGCGAAAACGAACAGACCGACATCGCCATGCGCGTCATTGCCGACCACATCCGCACCATCGCCTTCTCCATCACCGACGGACAGTTGCCCAGCAACGCCAAGGCGGGCTACGTCATCCGCCGCATTCTGCGCCGCGCCGTGCGCTACGGCTACACGTTCCTCGGCCAGAAGCAGGCGTTCATGTACCGCCTGCTCCCCGTGCTCATCGAGAACATGGGCGACGCTTACCCCGAACTGAACGCACAGAAGGAACTGATTGCCAAAGTCATCAAAGAAGAAGAAGACTCCTTCCTCCGCACCTTGGAGACGGGTATCCGCCTGCTGGAGAAGACCATGGCAGATGCCAAAGCCGCCGGAAAGAACGAAATCAGCGGCAAAGATGCCTTTACCTTATACGATACATTCGGCTTCCCGCTCGACCTGACGGAACTGATTCTCCGCGAAAACGGCATGACCGCCGACATCAAGGAGTTCGACGCCGAGATGCAACAGCAGAAACAACGTGCCCGCAACGCCGCCGCCGTAGAGACCGGCGACTGGATTACGTTGCAGGAAGGCACCACCGAGTTTGTGGGCTATGACTATACGGAATACGAGACTTCCGTGTTGCGCTACCGCCAGGTGAAGCAGAAGAACCAGACCTTGTATCAGATTGTGTTGGACAAGACCCCATTCTATGCCGAAAGCGGTGGTCAGGTGGGCGACACGGGCGTGCTGGTGAACGAGTTCGAAACCATCGAAGTCATCGACACCAAGAAGGAGAACAACCTGCCCATCCACATCACCAAGAAGCTGCCCGAACACATTGACGCACCGATGATGGCTTGTGTGGACACAGAAAAGCGCGCCGCCTGCGCCGCCAACCACTCTGCCACCCACCTGCTGGATGCCGCCCTGCGCGAGGTGCTGGGCGACCACGTGGAGCAGAAGGGTTCATTGGTTACGCCTGACTCGCTGCGCTTCGACTTCTCTCACTTCCAGAAGGTGACGGACGAAGAAATCCGCAAGGTGGAACACATAGTCAATGCCAAGATCCGCGCCAACATACCGTTGCAGGAACACCGCAACATCCCCATTGAGAAGGCCAAGGAACTGGGGGCCATCGCCCTCTTCGGCGAGAAGTACGGCGACCACGTACGCGTCATCCAGTTCGGATCTTCCATTGAGTTCTGCGGAGGTACGCACGTTGCCGCAACCGGAAACATCGGCATGGTGAAGATTATCTCCGAAAGCTCCGTGGCTGCCGGCGTACGCCGTATCGAAGCCTACACAGGCGCACGGGTGGAACAGATGCTCGACACCTTCCAAGATACCATGCGCGACCTGAAGGCACTCTTCAACAACGCTCCCGACCTCTCCGCAGCCATCCGCAAATATATTGAGGAGAACGCCGGACTGAAGAAGCAGGTAGAGGACTTCATGAAGGAAAAAGAAGCCCGGTTGAAGGAACGCCTGTTGGGTGAGATGAAAGAGGTGAACGGCGTGCAGGTCATCAAGTTCTGCGCCCCCGGCATCCCCGCCGACATGGTGAAGAACATCGCCTTCCAACTGCGCGGACAAATCACCGAGAACCTCTTCTTCGTTGCCGGAACCGCCTTCGAAGGCAAGCCAATGCTGACTGTCATGCTGAGCGACAACCTCGTTGCTGGCGGACTGAAAGCCGGTGCGCTGGTGAAAGAAGCCGCCAAACTGATACAAGGTGGTGGCGGCGGACAGCCCCACTTCGCCACTGCCGGCGGCAAGAACCCCGAAGGACTGACGGCTGCAGTAGATAAGGTGCTGGAGCTGGCAGGAATCTAAAAGCAGCAAAACAGAACAAACCGAACCTATAAAGCACAAAAGGGCATGCCGAAATTCAAAAATCGGCGGCCCTTTTGTTGTTTTTATCCTTAATTATCACGGCCTTCTTCGCTATCGCAACCACGGTTACAGTAACGGCGGTTGCATTAACCGGACCCAAAAGAGTCTGTGCTTATCTGTTTAATCGGTGCTATGTGAGCCATGACGAGTTCCGGCCTCTTCTGTTTTTTCCATGCTGCGGCAAGCCGCCCGGGAATGGGAAAATATCGTGACAAAAAAGCCCCTTCCAAACACGATGTTCGACGGTGATACCCTCAGTCGTTATCCGAGGCAGCCTCGGTCGTTATCTGAGGCACCCTCAGTCGTTACTTGAGGCTACCTCAGATAACGACTGTCCCTACCCCCTCCAGAAGTACTTCCAGAGGGGATTTTTTGTTGATATTTCTAAATTTCAGATTTTGGAGCATTTTGAGAAGAAATTCATGTTTCTTTACAAAACAAAGTAGTTAACAGGTCAACAGATGCCCAATGCGAACAAGAGCGTCACCGGCAAATAATCTTTCAACTCTTCCCGCAGCAACTTCAACGACTGCTGGATACGATAGTCGATGGTCTTCGGGGAGACATCATACACGGCGGCAATTTCCTTATAACTCATATTCTTGAAACGGTGCATGATAAATGCACTTCGGTAGGATTCGGGCAACGCGTCTATCGCCTCTTCGATTTTTCGGCTCAGTTCCTCTATCTGATAATAGTCCACCTCTTCCGGCATCTCCTGATGCTTGGTGTAGAAGAAGGTCTCCGCGCGGCTTATCACTTCCTTTCGGGTTATCAGGTTCAACGCCCGATGGTAGGTCGTTTTGAAAAGATACTGGCTGAGGGATGATTCAATCGGCAGTTCCAAACGTTTTTCCCACATCCAAAGCATGACATCCTGCACAATCTCTTCCGCGTCCGCCTGCTCCACAAACCGATGGGCGTATGCGCATAACATCGGATAATACATCCTGAACAGACCGTCGAACGCTTCTTGATTTCCTCTCTGAAGGGAATGCAATAAAGCCATATCTTCCATATTCCTGTCTGTTTTCATTTTATCATCCCATAGTTAACTTGCGTGCAAAGATAAGTTTTTACCTTCTATTTTACAATAAAAGCATCTTTTTTTAAAAAAACATCATTTTTCGTTTAGGAATCTTTCAACGGGTCTTGTCTTAATAATAAACGTGCTCAGAAAAATGACAGATACACATCATACATATAATATAGAAGAGCTGCTGCCCCGCTTCTGCGAAGGAACGACCACCGAAGCAGAAAGCAGGCTGGTAGAAGAATGGATAGCGGAAGACGAAGCCCACCTGAAGATGGTGAACCAGCTGCATGCGCTCTATCTGGCGACGGACACGCTGCATATAGCGAAACGCGTGAATACGGAAAAGGCTTTGAAGAAGGTAAAGAAAAGAATGAAGTCCCGCACAATCGCCTGGTGGGTATGGCCACAACGGATAGCGGCCATGCTCTCCATCCCGTTGCTGATGGCCGTCTTGTGGATGTACCAGACCACCAACAAGCAGATGGAACCGGCGCAAATGATGGAGATAAAGACCAACCCGGGAATGACCACCTCGGTGGTATTGCCCGACAGCACGGTGGTCTATTTGAATTCGGAATCGACCCTGCGCTACCCTTCCCGCTTCACAGGAAAGAGCCGTGAAGTGGAACTGATAGGCGAAGGCTATTTTGAAGTGGCCAAGGACAAAAAGAGACGTTTTGTGGTTTCCTCCGTCCACCAATCGCAGATAGAGGTGTACGGAACCAGCTTCAACATAGAGGCTTACGCCCACGACAGTTGGATATCGACCACCCTGGTAGAGGGAAGCATAGCTTTCCACCTGAAAGACAAGGCAGGAGAAGACAGGGTGATAACCTTAAAGCCTAACCAGAAGTTGGTGTACACCCCCGAATCGGGTGAGACGAAAATGTATGCCACCACCTGCCAATCGGAAACTGCCTGGAAAGATGGCAATATCATCTTCCACAACACCTCCATGGAAGATGTCCTCCGGATGCTGGGCAAACACTACAACGTGGACTTTGTGGTGAAAAACAAGCACCTCAAAGAATACTCGTTTACCGGAACGTTCTCCACCCAGCGGCTGGAACGCATCCTAGAGTACTTCAAAATCTCATCCAAAATACATTGGCGCTACCTGGATAGTGACGACATCACCGATAAGAAGCAGCAAATCGAAATATATTAAATATCAAGAACAACATCTTATTAACCTTTTAAAAAAGAATTATGAAACGAAGAGCGCCTTGAAACAAAAAAAACATGCGGAAGATATTGGCGTACCTACCGCATGCAAAAACGAGAAACTTTTAAAGCTTGTTTGGCGACAAGCCTCAAAAACAACATTTTTATTAACCTCAGTCTTTACAAAATTATGCAAAATTCATTTAGCATCCAAACTTTCTGGATGATAAAGTCATTATGGCTATCATTTAACAAAATCCCCTTGTTTATGAGACTATGTGTTCTATTTCTCGCCTGCGCATTGAGCCTGACTCATGCAGCAGAAACGTATGCACAGAAAACCACTATCAGCATTGAAGCAAACAATCAGACAGTGGAATCTGTATTGGACCAAATCAAGACAAAAACAGGTTTTGATTTCTTCTTCAACAACAAACATGTTGACCTGAAACGCCGCGTGTCCGTTTCTGCCAACCAAGGAAATGTATTTGAAGTGCTGGAAAAGGTATTTGCCGGTACCAATGTGACCTACACCGTATTGGACAAGAAAATCATCCTCTCTACGGAAGCCGTGAAAGCCGTTCAGCAGACATCCGGCATACAAATAAGAGGTAAGGTGGTCGATGCTGCCGGCGAAGCCGTCATCGGTGCCAGCGTAGTGGAAAAAGGAACGACCAATGGAACCGTGACCGACATCGACGGTCTGTTCTACCTGACCGTAAGCTCTGCCAAGGCCGAGCTGGAAATTTCCTACATCGGCTACAAGACACAGGTTCTCAAGCCGCAAGCCGGCAAGCAGATGGCTATCGTCATGGACGAAGACACGGAGTTGCTGGAAGAAGTGGTAGTCGTAGGTTACGGTACAATGAAGAAGAAAGACCTGACCGGTGCCGTCGCTTCCGTGAAGATGGACGACGCTCCCGTAGGTACTGTGTCCACCATCAGCCATGCCTTGGCAGGTAAAGCGGCAGGTTTGCAGGTGAACACGATAAGCGCACAGCCGGGTAGCGGTTCCAGCTTCCGCATCCGTGGCGCCGCTTCTGTCAATGCAGGCAACGATCCGTTGGTGATTATCGACGGATTCCCCGTAAGTCCGGCTTCTGATGATGCCGTCAGCACCGGTAGATACGATGCCGGTAGCTCAGACAACATTCTGGCTTCCATCAACCCGAACGACATCGAATCCATCGAAGTGCTGAAGGACGCCAGCTCCACCGCCATCTATGGTGCACGTGCCGGCAACGGTGTCATCATCATCACCACCAAGAAGGGAAAGACCGGTACGCCGAAGGTGACCTATTCGGGTACGGCAACCGTCCAGACCTTGGCAAGCAACTATGAGATGCTCGACGCACACGACTTCATGATTCAATCCAACCGCTACGCCAAAGAAGAGTGGATGAGAGCCAACGGAATCGGAATCTATGGAGGCAAGAGCGAAAGTGAAGCCGCTTCACCTTACCAACCTTATTATACGGACAGCCAAATCAACGCTCCTGCCAACAATACCGACTGGTTCGACCAGATTTCACGCACAGGCTTCCAAACCCAGCACAACATCTCCGTAACGGGTGGTACCGAGGCTACCAAATACCTGATTTCCGGAAACTTCTTCAAGCAGAACGGTGTAGTGAAGAACAACGACATGGAACGCTACACGGGCCGCATCAACCTGGAACAAAAGGTGAGCAAGTATGTCAACATGGGTGTCAACCTGACTCTCTCCAGAAACCAGACGGACAACGTTCCTTTGGGTGCAGGACAGAACGAGTACGCCAGTATCATGGTGGCCGCCGCGCAGTTCAACCCGCTGCTGCCTATCAAGGACGAGAACGGCAATTATACCCTGAATTCACAGGCCGCCTTCTTGCCCAACCCGGTATCGTTGCTGGAAATCACCGATAAAACCAAGAAGGAGAGACTGCTCGCCACCGCTTTCGTTGAGGTGAAACCCATCCAAGACCTGACCTTGAAAGTAAACGCAGGTATCGACCGCAACTACCAGAAGCGCAGCGTCTATATGCCGAAGACCACACTGTACGGACAAAAGAAAGACGGACAGGCAGACATCGCACAATATGACAAATCCGACTACCTTCTTGAACTGACCGCCAACTATACGAAGCGGGTCAACGACCACAACTTCAACGCATTGGTGGGTTACTCTTTCCAACGCTTCACAGACGAGTCCTTGTCGGGAGGCAACAGCCAGTTCCTGATTGACGGCTTCTTGTACAACAATCTGGGTGCCGGCGCTTACCCCAAACCGTCCGTAGGCTCTTCCGCATCCAAAGATGAAATGGCCTCCTTCTTCGGCCGTTTGAACTACTCTTACAAAGACCGCTACCTGTTGACCGCCACGTTGCGTGCCGACGGTGCCTCCAACTTCGCCAAGAACAACCGCTGGGGTTACTTCCCCTCTGTAGCTTTGGGATGGAGATTCACCGAAGAGGAGTTCATGAAGCCCTTGGCATCCGTGCTCTCCAACGGTAAGCTGCGTGCCAGCTACGGTCAGACAGGTAACTCCAACATCGGCAACCGCGCCATCAGCTACTACCGCACCGGCAACAACAACGAGTTCGGTGGAACCGAAGAGGTGGGCGTTTACCTGAGCCAAATGGGCAATCCCGATTTGAAATGGGAAACGACTACCGAATGGAACTTCGGTCTTGATCTAGGCTTCTTCAACAATCGTCTCAATGTGACCGCGGAATACTTCAACAAGATTGTTTCCGACCTGTTGAGCAGCCGCAGCCTGCTGTCCTTCCAGGAAGTATCTTCCATTGCCGCCAACATCGGCAAGACGCAAAGCCAAGGTTTTGAATTGACCATCAACACCACCAACTTCAACACGAAGGACTTCAGTTGGAATACCGACTTCACCTTCTCCTTCTATCGCGACAAGTGGCACACACGCGACGACAGCTGGAAGCCTGCCGCTTACTCGCAATACAACGCGCCCATCCGCTATATGTACGGTTATCTGTCTGATGGCCTGATTCAGGCAGGCGAAACCGTGAACTGGATGCCGGGAGCACTGCCGGGACAAGTCAAGATAAAGGATATCGACGGCTATGTATATAACGAAGACGGTTCCATCAAAGTAGATAAGTATGGCATTCCCTTGAAGACCGGTAAGCCTGACGGCAAACTGAATGATGCCGACAAGGTAATCTACGGCACTTCAGACCCGGGTTATTTGGTGGGATTGAACAATACGCTCCGCTACAAGAATTTCGATTTCAACATCTACTTCTACGGACAGTTCAATGTGTTGAACTCCGGTTCTTACAAGGACCTTTGGCTGACCGGTGCTTCCGGTATGACCGGTATCATAAATATGTATCGCGGTTACAACATGCCTACCAGCGCGGCAGACGTATGGACACACGACAACCAGTCGGCTTCACGTCCGGGCTATTTCCAGAACAGAAGCACTTGGGGTATCGGTGATTACTATTTGCAGAAGAGCTGGTTTGTCCGTTGCCGCAACATCACCGTGGGCTACACCATTCCTGTGAAGAAAGCATTGTCGAACATCCGTGTCTATGCGGACATCAACAATCCGTTCACCATTACTCCGTATGACGGACTCGACCTGGAAACGGACAACTCCGTCTGGGCATACCCCAACGTAAGAAGCTTTAGCCTTGGAATCGACATCACATTCTAATAACCTTAAAAAGACAAGATTGAAATGAAAAAGATATTATCCAAAATTTCGTTAGCGTTCGTCGCAACAGCATTCTGCGCTTCTTGTACCAATCTGGAGTCAGAGATGTATGACGTGATTAATCCGGGAATCTTCCCCAACAACGAAGCCGATGCAAGCTCATTGGTAACCTCTGCCGCATACGCTCCTTTCCGCTCCAATTGGTATAGCGGATTATACACTTCCGCACAAGGCGGCATCCATGTAATCGGCGACATGACCACCGATATCGGCGATTGCCAATGGGACGATGCCGTCTGGCCGGACGTCATCAACGTGAACTTTACCCCCAATTCAGGCGGAGTAACCTCTTTCTATAGCAACTACATCCGCGACATCAGCAAGATGACTCTGACCATGAAACGCATCGCCAACGTCCCCATGAATGACAACGTGAAAGCACGCCTCGATGCGGAGTTGCACTGCGGACGCGGTTGGCTGGCCTATACACTGTATGACTTGTACGGCCCTATCCAGGTAGCCTCTTTGGAATTGTTGAATAGCCCGTTGTCCGATGAAGTGGCTCCCCGTCTTTCACAAGAGGAGATGGTGAAATTCATCGAAGACGATTTGAAAGCTGCCATCGCCGTTCTTCCGGCTTCTTACAAGATATCGGACAGCAACTATGGTCGTTTCACCAAAGGATTGGCCTACACCGTATTGATGAAACTCTACATGCACGAAAAGGATTGGGCAAAAGCCATCGAATGCGGCCGCGAACTGATGAAGCCGGAATATGGCTATGACCTGATGGAGAACTACGAGGACATCTTCACCCTGGAGAACGAAGGAAACGTCGAGACCATCTGGGCATGCGTTTGCAGCAGCAGCGTAAACCAACAGTTGTGGCAGGCGCACGTACTTTCCAGCGAATATCCGACAAAGAACGGAAGCATCCAGAAATGGGGTGGCTACCGCGTGCTTTGGGATTTCTATCATACGTTCGACCCGGCCGACAAACGTCTGAAAGTGTTGGTCGGTGATTTCATCGGCGAAGATGGCGTACACTATAACGAACAGAACCCCGGTTCTGTACTGATAAAAGGTGCCATGCCTATCAAGTATGGAGAAGATCCTGCCGCCACCGGCGAGGAAAGCCAGATTGACTGGATTGTATATCGCTACGCCGATGTGTTGACCCTGCTTGCCGAAGCAATCGTCCGTCAAGGCAACGCCGTGACATCGGAAGCCATCGACCTGCTGAACCGTGTACACACCCGTGCCGGACTTACCGCTTATACCGCAGCCGACTTTGCCGGTGCCGATGCCTTCCTTGAAGCCGTATTGACAGAGCGCGGACACGAGTTGTGGTTCGAGGGTGTGCGCCGTTCCGACCTGATTCGTTACGGACGCTACATCGAGTATGCCCGCAGATACAAGAAATCACCTACTGCACAGGATTACATGAACCTGATGCCGTTGCCGCAGAGCATCATCGATGAAAGCAAAGGTAAGATTATTCAGAATCCCAACTACTAATAAATAAAGGCAAAAGGCTGCCGGATTCATTGCTCCGGCAGCCTTTTTTAATTATCTCTACCCTCTTGATATCATTATGAAACAACGTTTGTTAGCTTTGGACGTACTACGCGGACTGACTATCGGCTGCATGATACTGGTGAACAGTCCCGGAACGTGGGCGCATATCTATCCGCCCTTGTCACATTCTCCTTGGAACGGATTGACAATGGCAGATGTCATCTATCCCTTATTCATGTTTATGATGGGAATGTCCATGTACATCTCTCTGAAGAAATTCTCTTTCGCGCTGCATAAAGCGTTATTCCTGAAAATCATTCGTCGGACGCTTCTCATTTTCTGCATCGGAACGTTTATTTACGCCACCGCCACTTTCTTAGAGACATTGCGTACCGCGTCTTTGCAACCCGATTTTGCAGGCAATCCGTGGAAGGCGGCATTCGCGTCATTGGCACACGTGCGCATATTGGGCGTGTTGCAACGCCTTGCCATCTGCTACGGAATAGGTTCCCTATTGGTGACAACCATCCGCCACCGCTATATACCTTATATAATAGCATTCCTATTGGTGGCCTATTATGGAGTCTTATTAGTAGGAAACGGATTCGAGTACGGGCCGGGAAATATCCTCTCGCGAGCCGACCTGTCCATCTTGGGCATATCGCATATCTGCAACGACCGTGGGATAGACCCGGAGGGAGTGCTGAGCACGATTCCCTCCATCGCGCACGTATTAATAGGTTTCCGCTTCGGAAAGATTTGCCTGGAAACAAGTGACATGAAGGATAAATTGAACCGTCTGTTCCTCTATGGCTCCATCGGATTGATAGCAGGGTTTCTGTTGCAGGACCTCTGTCCGTTGAACAAGAAAGTGTGGTCGCCTACCTTTGTGTTGGTCACTTGCGGCCTGTCCGCCCTCCTGCTGTCCATCCTATTATGGTATATCGATGTGACCAAAACCTATCGGAAAACATCTCTTTTTACTATATTCGGCGCAAATCCGCTGTTTTGCTATGTACTTAGTGAGATATTGTATATATTAGCTGACTATTTACCATTACAGGAACAGAGCCTGCACGAAATCTTATACGCCGGTTTGTCCGGTTGGCTGGGCGACAACGCCTTCGCCTCTTTCGCATACGCCTTCCTTCTAGTGGTGGTCGTATGGCTATTCGGAGCGTATCTGTATAGAAAGAAGATTTATATAAAGATTTGACAGGAAGAGTTCCTATCTCTTTAATTACTGACTATTATGAACAAGTTACTATTGTGCGCCTTTGCCTTAGGCCTCGCGTCCACCACACAGGCCGACAACGGCAATGCCTTCGACCCTCCCGTCATGGGCTGGAGTTCTTGGAATACCTACCGGGTAAACATCAACGACGCATTGATAAAGAAACAAGCCGATGCCATGGTGCAGAAAGGCTTGAAAGAGGCCGGCTACAAATACGTAAATATAGATGACGGCTTCTTCGGCTACAGAGACGAGCACGGTGTCATGCAAACCCATCCCGAACGTTTTCCGAACGGGCTGAAAGGAGTTGCCGACCACATCCACTCCTTGGGGCTGAAAGCCGGTATCTATTCAGACGGAGGAAGCAACACGTGCGGTTCCATCTGGGACAACGATGCCAATGGGGTAGGCTCCGGCCTATACGGACACGAGCACCAGGATGCCGATTTATACTTCAACAAATGGGGGTTCGACTTCATCAAGATAGACTATTGCGGCGCTTCGCAAGAGCTGAGTCTGGACGAAGAGAAGCGATACACGGAAATCCGCCGCGCCATCGACAAGGTGGCGGGCAACCATGTCTCCATCAACGTATGCCGATGGGCATTCCCGGGCACTTGGGCAAAGAACATCGGTTGTTCCTGGCGCATCAGCAGCGACATCCGTCCGGAATGGAAATCGGTGAAGTACATCATCGGCAAGAACCTCTACCTTTCAGCATACGCCGAAGGCGGCCATTACAACGACATGGATATGCTGGAAATAGGCCGTGGGCTAAAACCGGAAGAGGAAGAGGTGCATTTCGGAATGTGGTGCATCATGAGTTCTCCCCTGTTGATAGGCTGTGACCTGACAAGCATCCCCGAAGCCTCGCTAAAACTCCTGAAGAACAAGGAACTGATAGCCCTGAATCAAGACCCGTTGGGACTGCAAGCCTACGTAGTGCAGCACGCAAACGAGGGCTACGTATTGGTGAAGGACATTGAACAGGCACGCGGCACGACACGTGCGGTGGCCCTGTACAATCCGTCGGACAGCGTGTGTGGCTTTTCCGTCCCGCTGGAGATACTGGAAATGGGAGGCAAGGTAAAGATGCGCGACTTGGTGAAACAGAAAGACCTTCCGACCGTGCGGGGAACCCTGAAGCGGAAACTGCCCCCGCATAGTGTACTGATTCTGCGGATGACAGCGGAACAACGCCTTGAACCCACACGCTACGAAGCGGAATGGGCCTACCTGCCTTGCTTCAACGACTTGGGCCTCCGTCCGAAAACCATCCTTTATGCCCCGATGAAGGAAGCGTCCGGCGGTATGAAAATCAGCTATTTGGGAGGAAGCACCGAGAACCATGCCGAATGGAGCAACGTATATAGCGAGAAAGGCGGAATGTATGACATGACCATCCGGTACGTGCCGCATGCCGACCGCAAACTGGAAATCAAAGTGAACAACGAGAAAAGCATCTTGCTGAAAGACCTTACCGGCACAAACAACGAGCCACTCGCATCCGTCACGGTGCGTGTGTGCCTGAAGCCGGGCAACAACATAGTCCGCATGGGAAGCCCCTATTGCTGGGCACCGGACATTGATTGCTTTACTTTACAAAAAACAGATTGATTAATCATGAAAAGAATTTGCATCCTTATAATAACCCTGTTAGGGGGAATAAACATCATCGGACAAACCAGTTGGAAACGCAACGGATGGGAATGCCGCATCTCAGAGAAAGGGACGTTGGAACAGATTGTCTTTAAAGGCAACCAACGCAACGATACGATTCCCTTTTTCCACGACCCAAGCAACGCAGGTCCCAGTTTCTACGCCAACACCGGCCATGGAGACGTGAAAGCAACCTGGATTCCGGACGGCTATCACTCCTACCGGGCCACCATCGACCATGTGGAATGCCGCCTCACCTATAAAGAATGGAAAGGACAGCCCGCCATGGAAATCACTTTGGAAAACAAGGGAAATGCTCCCTTTCAGCCCGTAAAGGCAGGAATAAGACTGGGCATCGACACCTACATGGACAAGTATCCCGACTGGTTCGGAAAATACTTTCCCACACTGATGATGAACGAGAAGACCCATTTCTATGGGTATCTACAGACACCGTCGGGACATACGTTGGGAGTCGTCTCGCCACAGCCCGTCGCCTCGTGGAGCGTGGACTACAATTTAGGATATCAGGACCCGGCTCCCCACTGGTTCATGGGACACCGCATCGAGTCCTTGAACCTCGACCTGCTGAATGCGTTGCCCCTGCCTCAACATTGTCCCCAAGATTTGTGGAACCTGAAACAGGGAGAGTCCAAGACATGGATCGTCGCCTTTGTCAACATCAACACTCCCGATGAATTTGAAGCGACCCTCCACCAGACAGCCGGCATCCCCCTGATTCGCATGCCGCAAACGACCTATCAGCCCCAAGAGACCGCCGTCTTTGAAGTGCTCGCCTCCACACCGACGATTGAAGTGACAAACGACCAAGGAGAGCCGCAGCCGGTCACGATAAAAAACAAGTCGGGCAAGGTGAAAGAGGTAGCCTGTACGCTACCTGCCGTAGGCCTTTACACCGTGAAGGTCACAGACGGCGACAAGCTGGCACAAGGAGTATTGTCCGCCCACGCTTCTTGGGAATGGATCTTGCGACACGCACGCAAAGGTGCCTTGAAGTACCACCAGAAAGCAACTTCGCACATTGAAAGCTGGTACGGTTTCCACTCCTCCTTCATCGCCGCCAAATACTTCCCGGAGAAAACGGTGGACGAAGCGTTGCGAAACCGTTTCGACTACCTGTTCGGACTGCTGCACAATCAGGAAAAGATGGAACCGACATATTACGCCTCGCGCATTCAGAACACATCGGGCACAATAGGCATGCTGGTGGACAAATACGAAGCCTACGGCGACTTGGAAGACCTGAAGAAAGCCTCCCGCCTCGCCGACTGGCTGATGAACACCTGGCAACGCAAGGACGGCGCATACGTGAACCGCAACACGGTATATACCAGTGTCATCTATGTCGCCAAAAGCATGCTGGAACTTACGTTGGCCGAACAGGAATTGGGCAAAAAGGAAGCCGCTTGGAAAGAGGCCGCCGACCGCCACTACATCTCCGCCAAGCGAGCCATCGACCAGTTGGTCGCCTCACAAGGAGATTTTGAGACAGAAGGGGAACTGACTTTTGAAGACGGCATGATTTCCTGTTCGGCACTCCAGATAGGTATGCTTGCGTTGATGCAACAAGACGAAAAGGAACGCAAACACTATACGGATGCCATGCTACAAATACTGAACAGCCACGACTGCCTGGCCCAATTGCGTGTTCCCGATGCCCGCCGTCGCGGAGGAACCATGCGCTATTGGGAAGCCCAATACGACGTGCAGATGCTGCCCAACATGTTCAACTCGCCCCACGGCTGGAGCGGATGGCGTGCCTACGCCACCTATTATGCCTACCTGCTGACCGGTGAAGAGCGTTGGCTGAAAGAGACCTTCAACGCCATGGGAGCTTTCTCCAACCTGATAGACTACCGCTCCGGCGACTTGCGATGGGCGTTCGTGGTTGACCCTTACTTGAAGGTGAAGCAGGCGTGCAGCGCAGACACGCATGTAACGGCGGACTCCTTGAGTTTCGGCAACCCCCATCCCGAATTGTACGACACCCGCGAATTTGTCATCGGCGAACAATATGTCAACATGATTAGCGACTGGCAGACCGTCAACACCCAGGACAACGACGTACACGAGCTCTTCAAGTGCATCGGCGAAGCCATGCTGACCAACGCCTTCATCATAGAACGGCC
Source organism: Bacteroides sp. (assembly GCF_029057325.1). GTDB lineage: Bacteria > Bacteroidota > Bacteroidia > Bacteroidales > Bacteroidaceae > Bacteroides. Next base: position 57,944 of record NZ_JAICZW010000162.1, read on the forward strand.
CGACGGCGAAGTGACAGGCTACAATTGCCAAGTGACCCGCCAAGGAAACAAGCTGACCGTAAAGGCCAACGAAAAGCAGATAGTCAACCTGCATTGCAACACCCGAAACGCCTGCACCATTTCCTTCAACGGAAAGAGCCGGGAACTGAAAGAGCCTTATCGGGGATGGGCTTTCGGAAAAGACATCTATCAATAAGGAGGGAGTTATTCCATCTAACCCAAACGCCATAACCTAAAAACAAAACGAATATGAGAACAATTAGCTTTATTTGCATGCTCTGTCTGACACTGCTCGCCCAAGCCGCCTCTCCCATACAAGGCTTGCTGGAGCGCATTGACAAAGGAGCGTCACGCAAGTTTATCATCGAACAAGTGAAGTCACCGACCGACTTCTTCGAATTAGACCAGAAAGGTGACAAAGTAGTCATCCGCGGAAACACTCCCGTAAGCATTGCCACGGGACTGAACTGGTACTTGAAGTACTACGCAGGCATCCAACTTTCGTGGAACGGAATGACAGCGCAACTCCCCGCCACACTTCCGGCTGTGCCCCGAAAGGAACGCCACGAAACGGAACTGAACTACCGCTACGACTTCAACTACTGTACCCATTCCTACACCATGGCATTCTGGGACTGGGAACGCTGGGAAAAGGAAATCGACTGGATGGCGCTGCACGGCATCAACCTTCCTCTGGCGGTAGTAGGTACAGATGTGGTGTGGTACAACGTACTGAGCAAATTAGGCTACAGCAAAGAGGAAATCAACGAGTTCATCGCCGGTCCCGCCTTCCAGGGCTGGTGGCTGATGAACAACCTTGAAGGCTGGGGAGGTCCCAATCCCGATAGTTGGTACAAACAGCGTGAAGCATTGCAGAAACGAATTTTGAAGCGCATGAACGAGTACGGCATCCATCCGGTATTGCCCGGCTATTCGGGCATGGTGCCGCACAATGCCAAGGAACGTTTGGGACTGAATGTCTCCGACCCCGGCCTGTGGTGCGGTTATCGCCGTCCTGCCTTCCTGCAACCCACCGACCCGCGCTTTCAGGAGATAGCCAACCTCTACTACAAAGAGATGACACGCCTCTACGGCAAAGCCGATTTTTACAGCATGGACCCCTTCCATGAAGGAGGAAACACAGCAGGGGTCGATTTGGATGCCGCCGGTCAAGCCATCTGGAAAGCGATGAAGAAAGCGAATCCCAAAGCCGTATGGGTGGCACAAGCGTGGCAGGCGAATCCCCGCCAGAAGATGATTGAGAATCTTCCCGCAGGCGACCTGATTGTGCTCGACCTCTTTTCGGAAAGCCGCCCTCAATGGGGCGACCCTGAATCGACCTGGTATAGGAAAGAAGGATTCGGACAACACGACTGGCTCTACTGCATGCTGCTGAATTATGGCGGCAATGTAGGTTTGCACGGAAAGATGAAGCATGTGATCGACGAGTTCTACAAAGCGAAAGCATCTCCCTTCGGAAAGACAATGAAAGGTGTGGGTATGACGATGGAAGGTTCCGAGAACAATCCGGTGATGTTCGAACTGCTGTGCGAACTGCCGTGGCGACCCGAACAATTTGATAAGGATGAGTGGCTGAAAGCCTACACGGTGGCACGCTACGGTAAGGCAGACCCCAACGTGCAGGAAGCCTGGCTGCTGTTGAGCAACACCATCTACAACTGCCCACCCCAAAACACCCAACAGGGAACACATGAGTCCGTCTTTTGCGCACGCCCGGGCCACAACGTTTACCAAGCATCCAGTTGGAGCGAAATGAAGCCCTACTACAAGCCGGAAGATGTTATCCGTGCTGCCGGAATCATGCTTGCGGCGGCAGACCACTTCAAGGGCAACAACAATTTTGAATATGACCTGATTGACATTGTCCGTCAGGCGGTAGCCGAGAAAGGACGTTTGGTCTATCCCATTATGACAGACGCATACAAGGCGGGAGAAAAGCAACTTTTTGAAGCCGCCTCGCAACGTTTCCTCGATTTGATTATGCTACAGGACCAACTGCTTGCCACCCGTCCCGAATTCAAAGTAGGTACATGGGTTCAGCAGGCACGAAACTTAGGCGGCACTACGGAAGAAAAAGATTTGTACGAATGGAACGCACGTGTACAAATCACCACTTGGGGAAACCGCACGGCAGCCGACAACGGCGGGTTGCGCGACTATGCGCACAAGGAGTGGAACGGCCTGTTGCGTGACTTCTATTACAACCGCTGGAAAGTATGGATTGAGCAGCAAAAGGCACAACTGAACGGGGCACCAGCAAAGAAGATAGATTTCTACGCTCTCGAAGAGCCGTGGACCAAGCAAACCAACTCTTATGCCTCGCAACCCGAAGGGGATGTCATAGAGATGGCTAAAGAGGTTTATTGTAAGATTACAAAATAACCAATATCCCCCCGTTTGACAGACGCAAGTGTCTGTCGTCTCAAAGTCCAGTGTCTGTCGCGACAGACACTGGACTTTGTCACGTTGGAAGCAAGTGTCTGTCAATTCGCTTATTCAACACTGTAAATCAACACATTAATTTATCCCATAACTTAAACAAGCAAAGGATGGCTTAATAAACCTGCTCTGGGGGATAGTTCACCAAATAAAGCGTACCCGTGGCACGGGTAAAGGCAGTGTAGAGCCAGCGAAAATAGTCGGGAGTCAGATACTCGTCCGTCATGTAGCCCTGATCCAGGAAGACGTTCCTCCACTGCCCGCCCTGTGCCTTGTGGCACGTCACGGCATAGGCATACTTCACCTGCAAGGCGTTGTAATAAGGATCCGCCTTCATCTTCTTCATCCGTTCGCGCTTCACCGGTATGTCGGCATAATCTTCGAGTACGGCATAGAACAGGCGGTCATTCTCCGCCTTGGGCAGGGCGGGCGAATCGGTATGGAGCGTATCAAGCAGCATGTTCACCTCTATCTCAAAATCCTGATAATCGGGAAAGGAGAGTGTCACGTCCGCAAAGCGGAATCCGTAGAGTTCGCGTGTACGGCGCACGCGGCGCACCACCGCCGTCTCACCGTTGGCGATAAAATCCATCTCCTTCTCCTTTTCCGTCCAATAGTAGTTGTTCTTCGCCACCATCAACAGGTCGCCGGTGTTCAGTTCATCTTCCCGCCAAAGAATCTGCGCACGGATGCCGTTGTTGTAGATGTTCGCCCGTTTGTTGGAGCGGCATACCACAATGGTTTCGTCCAGTCCGTCACGATCGTAGCAAGTGCTCAGCGTATCTATCAGTTCGTTGCCCGGTAACACCTTGATATCCGCAAAGCCTGTAATTTTAATCTTTGGCAGGCTGAAACAATCGTCTGCCGCAACCAGCTGCCGCAACCGGGTGGCATTCCACAAGATGCCTGACTGCCGTTCCTGCCGCACTACCTGCGTCAAGTCCACCTCCATCACCTCCAGCCCGTAGCCTTTCAGGGCATCGGCATAGAGGGCGGGGCTTTGCTCCTCCCCCACCGGCGGAAGCTGCGCCGTATCGCCCATCAGCAACAGGCGGCATCCCTGACCGGAATAGACAAACTGCACCAAATCGTCCAGCAGCCTGCCTGTACCGAAGACGGAACCGGACAATCCCTCATTGGAGATCATCGAAGCCTCGTCCACGATATATAAAGTATGAGTGGTCAGGTTCTCGTTCACAGAGAAATTGTCCAATTCGTTGGAGAAGGATTGTTGCCGATAAATCTTCTTGTGGATGGTAAAAGCGGGATGCCCCGCGTATGCGGAGAAAACTTTCGCCGCCCGTCCGGTAGGAGCCAGCAATACCGACTTCTGCTGCAATTTGTCCAACGTTCGCACCAGGGCGCCTACCAACGAGGTCTTACCCGTTCCGGCATATCCGCGAAGCAAAAAAGCCACCCCGCTACGGGACGACATCAAGAACGCAGCCAAAGATTTCACAGCGATTTCTTGCTCCGAAGTTGGTTCGTAAGGAAAATTTTCCTTAATTTGCCTTTCTAAATAGTTATTTATCATTTTTGTAACAGAAAAAAGTAAAGGGAACTATCGTTTTTAAATTAATTTCTTTTATTTTTGCGGTGCGAATATAACAACTAAAAAACATATTTATCATGAAAACAGTATTTAATGTCGTTTTAGGTCTGTGTGCCTTGGTATTAATTTACATTTGTTATGCCAGCATTATGGGTCCTATTAACTTTGAGAAAGAAAAAAAACACAGAGATGCAGCAGTCATCGCACGCCTGATTGACATCCGTAAAGCACAATTGGAATATCGTACTTTGCACGATCAGCAGTACACTGCAAACTTCGACACTTTGATTGATTTCGTAAAGAACCAGAAACTTCCGTTCATCTTCAAGCAAGGCGAATTAAGCGACAAGCAATTGGAAGACGGTCTGACTGAAAAGAAAGCCATCAACATCATCAACAAAGCCAAGAAGACAGGCAAATATGACGAAGTGAAGAAGTGGGGATTGGAAAACTTCAAGCGTGACACCCTGTGGGTAGCCGTATTGGACACCATCTTCCCGAAAGGCTTCAACGCTGACTCTATGAGATATGTACCCTTCGGAAATGGCGCACAATTCGAAATGGCAACCAAGAACGATACAGCCAAGTCGGGTGCTCCTTTCTGCCTGCTTGAAGTGAAGACTCCGTATGAGACCTATCTGAACGGACTGGACGCACAGGAAATCGCCAACCTCAAGGATGTACAAACCAAGTTGGGCAGATACTGCGGTCTGATGATTGGTAGCTTGGAAACAGCTAACAACAACGCCGGCAACTGGGAATAATCTCAAGCCTATCAGTTCTTAAGTTCGTGAGTTCTTAGGACTTTTACGAAACTTATAAACTCAAGAACATGGATTTCAGCAAATCGGAACAATACACATTATCCATCCGTCTCAGTACGGATGGATTTTCTTTTTCTATATTCAACCCTCTGGATAGCGGTTCATCCGCAATCTTCGACCGCAAAGTGAACGAATCCCTTTCGCTCACCGCAAACCTGAAGCAAACTTTCCAAGAACTGGAGTGGCTACACCACCCGTTCCACGGTGTCAATATACTGATGGCAGACAAACGCTACACGCTCATCCCATTAGAGTTCTTCGAGGACGAACAGGTGGAAATGGTCTTCTATCACAACCACCCCAAACGGGAGAACGAAATCGTGCTATACAACATTCTGCACAAAAGCAATACGGTCGTATTGTTCGGCATGGACAAAAGCGCTTACTCCTTCCTGCACGAGCAATATCCGGATGCCGGGTTCTACTCTCAATCCGGCGCACTCATGGAGCACTTCTCCACAAAGAGCCGTTTAGGGAACAACCGGAAGATGTACGTCCACCTTCGGAAAGAGGCTGCCGATATATACAGCTTTGAGCGCGGTCGCCTGCTCCTTGCCAACTCTTTCGGTTGCAAGGCAACCGCAGACCGCCTCTATTACCTTCTATATATATGGAAGCAACTTGGACTTGAACAGGAGCGTGACGAGTTGCACCTCACCGGCGACCTCCAAGACAAAGAGGCACTACTGCCTGAACTACGTAAATTCATCCGCCAAGTGTTTGTAATGAATCCGGCGAATAACATTGACCTGCAAGCGATAACCTTATGCGAGTAATCAGCGGAATATACAAAAGAAGACGTTTTGACGTCCCCCACACTTTCAAGGCGCGTCCCACCACAGACTTTGCCAAAGAGAACCTATTCAACGTACTAACCAGCAACTACCTGGATTTTGAAGAGAATGTACGCGCCCTCGACCTCTTTGCCGGAACGGGCAGCATCAGCATCGAACTGGTATCCAGAGGCTGCGACCAGGTAATCAGCGTAGAAAAAGACCGTGACCATTACACCTTTATCTGCAAGATTATGCAAGAAGTCAAGACGGACAAATGCCTGCCCATCCGTGGCGACGTGTTCAAATACATCAAAAGCGGACGTGAACAGTTCGACTTCATCTTCGCCGATCCTCCCTACGAACTTGCCGGATTGGAAACGCTGCCCGACCTCATCTTTGAAAACAACCTGCTGAAGGAAGACGGCTTGTTCGTCTTGGAACATGGAAAGAAAAACAGCTTCGAGAATCATCCACACTTCGTGGAACGAAGAGCATACGGAAGTGTAAACTTCTCGCTTTTCAAGTAGGTGTATCAAAAGTATCTCACTTTCTTTTAGGCACGGAATTACACGGATTTCATGGATTCATTAAGAAGAAAACCGTGTAAATCCGTGCAATCCGTGCCTAAAATCTATCATCATGTCGGTTCCTTTTCATTTTGACACACCCCCTCTAAAGCAACGGTGCCATCAGCCTCACCACACTTTCTGCCACCTTGCGATACCAAGGACGTTTCACCCAATTTTTCAAGAATATCTGCACGCTGTCACGTTGGTCTTGCAGAAAGATGTCGCGCATCCGACATGCCGTATCAGCATCATAAATAAAGGCATTCACCTCAAAATTGTGTTCAAAACTACGGAAGTCCACATTGGTGGAACCCACCGTAGAGAGTTCATCGTCTGAAACCATTAACTTGGAGTGAAGGAATCCTTTCTTATAGAAATAGACCTTAACTCCAGCTTGAAGCACATCCGCCAAATAAGAACAAGAACCCCAATGCGTCAAACGACTATCCGCCCGCATGGGTAGCATCAAACGCACATCGACTCCCGCCAACGCCGCTGTCAGCATCGCTTCCAACACCGCCTCCGTAGGCAGGAAATAGGGAGTCTGGATATAAAAATACCTACGCGCGCCGGAAATGGAAACAACAAGCCCCTGCATAATATCCTTCCAAGGGCCTACCGGCTCACTCGTCACAATCTGTGCCAATGAAGTACCTTGATTTTCTATTCTGGGGAAATAGGCGGCAGAAGTAATCAAGGTGCGATCCACGAAATACCAATCAAGGAGAAAAGTTGTTTGCAGCCCATGCACGGCCTTACCTTCCAGCAACAGATGTGTATCACGCCAAATGCCCCAAGAGAAGCCACGCATATAACGTTTGGCAAGGTTCATCCCGCCCACAAAACCTATGCGCCCATCAATAACGACAATCTTACGATGATTGCGATAATTCACCTTACTGGTGAAAAGCGGGAAACGCACTTTCAGAAAACTATGCACCTCAATACCTGCCTCACGCATTTCTTCAAAAAAGCGGTTGGGAACATGCCAGCAACCCACATCGTCATAAAGCACACGCACTTCTACCCCTGCGCGTGCCTTCTCCATCAGCACATCGCGCACCAATCGCCCCACAGCATCATCCTCGAAAATATAGAACTCAATATGAATATGCCGGGTTGCCTTTTCCAATTCACGCAACAAAGCATGCAACATGGAAAGCCCTTCGGTATAGATCTCCACCCGGTTGCCATCAAAAGGAAAAGCCTGGTTGATATTACGGAACAAGGAGATGAGACGGCTATAATTGACCGGAAGCGAACAGACATCCTGTGCCAGATATTCCGCCATCGGTTTCCGCAACAGACGGTTATAACTTTTCTTTCCGATAATACGTATCCGCCGGCCACTACGACCGAAGAAGAAATAGAACACCAGTCCTACAATGGGAAGGAAAATCAGCACCAACAGCCACGCCAACGTCTTTACCGGATTACGGTTGTCAAGTACAATGACGACAATCGTTCCGATAATGGCACCGAAATAAAGGATATTGAATAGTATTTCGGCAATCTGTCCGACTATGAAGTTCCAATCAAACATGGCGAGTTCTTTGAAGTTTTAAGCTTCCCACTTCCTAAGTTTATAACAAATGTAGGAAAATAAATGAAGAATGACTGAAGAAAAAAATAAAAAAATGAAGAATGAAGAATTTGGCTGCGCAATCATGCCACAAGAAAATTCTTCATTCTTCATTTATCACTCTTCATTGAGCTTTAGAACGGCCTTCTTCCTCCGAAACCCGCACCAGGACCGGGACCAAAGCCGGGACCACCGAATCCGCGACGGTTCTGCATCTTCTCGCGGGCTGCCTTGCTGCCAAAGATGTTCAGACGGTAGATGAAGTGAAGCATACAGTAACTGTTCACACCGTTGTATTCATAAACCGAACGACCGCTTGCCGTCAATGAACGGCTGATGTTGCTCTGCTTCTTCAGGATGTCATACATTTCAAAACTGACCGTAGCCGCCCCTTTCAGGAAAGTCTGCGACAGCTGGGCATTCCAGACAAGCTCATTGCGGTTCATGCTGCTGTCTGTATAGCCGCGACGGCTCTGGTTGGCGATGTTCGTAGAAAGCGTCATCTTCCACGGCATGATAACCTGCGTATTGGCACCGTATGAGAATGTGTAAGGTTCCTGATTATTATCCGGCGTCAGTTTATCCTTTTCTATGGAATAGGAAATGCTTCCGTTCAGGCCGAGTTCAAACCAGTCGTTGCGGTAAGCCGCATTCAGACGTTCGCCAAAGGTCAGATTGGTGGTCGTGTTCTTCCGTTCCACAGCATCGGCTCCCCTGCCAGATGTCAGATAAGCCACATTATTCTGATAGTTGGCATTGGAGAAGGAATTGATGGTATATTTCTTGTTGGGCAGCGCGGTATTGAACCCGAACATGCCGAACGCATTCCAATTGCCGTTGATATTCTTCGGGGTGGTGGTCCATCCACCAGTCTCCGGATTATAGACACGGCTGTTGCTTATGCTGTTTTGCGTGGCCGAAAAGTTGACGTGCGACATGACGCTCCGTTGCTTCTCCGCATTATAGGTGTTATAGAAGAAGCGCATATTGTGCGTAAATGCTGGCTTCAAACCGGGATTACCCACGCGGATATCCTGCGGATTGGAGTTGTCCACAATCGGCAACAGGTTCTCCATACTCGGCTGGCTGCTGCGGCCACGGTAGGTCATACGCAGCTGGCTCACTTTGGAGAAGCGGATGCGCAGGTCCACATTCGGCGCGAAGTTGAACACATTGCGGGTCGTATCAATCATGTAGTCGCCCCGCTTATAGGATAAGATAGAATGTTGCGGCTGGAACGACATACCGGCACTCAACTGATACTTCTCGCGGATAAAGCGCAAGGAGACAGAAGCGTCGTGATTGTAATAGCGATACTCGGCATACTTGCCCAGACTGTCCACTTCATGTTCCTCATATCCCGAAGGCAGTTGGGTGGACAATCCCCAATCGGGGAAATGCTGCAAATCGAAAGTCGTCTTATCGCTCTCGCTGTACTTATACTGGAACTGATAACTGAATTGCAGGAAAGTGGCACGGGCTATCGGTTCGCTGTAAGTCAGTTGCGCACTGTAGTTAAAGTTTTTGGTAGGAGTTGTGATGTATTGGTTACGAATCAAGATAGAGTCGCCTCCCAAGTAGTTCATCAACCGAAAGTAGTGCGTTTCCGACTCTGTATAATTGTTATTATCGGTATTGGTATAGCCGAACCGGCCTCTGAACGTGATATTACGTCCTTTATTGTTCAATTTGCGGTTCAACTGCAAAGTCGCATTTGTAGAGATATTCTTGTTATCGCTCAATGAACCGCTGTTTGTAGCATTGACGCGAATGTCACGCAGCGGGTCATCATCCGGATTGAGAATCTTCTCCAAATTCAGCCAATTGTTGGGATCGGTCACCAAATTGTAAGGACTGGCATTGAACGTACCACTCTCCGAATCGGAGAAATTATCCGTCTTTCCGTATGAGAAGTCCGGGCGGAAGATGATGTTCGTCATAGAGTCCGGCTTCCATTCCAGACGGAAGTCCGCATTGAAGTCTTGATTTTTGTTGCGTTGCCTGCTGTTAGCATTGGAGTAAGAGTTTCCGTTTTCCAAGAAATTCTCGATGGAACCGATGCTCATGATATTAGCGTTCCGATAGTTGTAGCGCGCGCTACCTCCCAGTTCCAGCTTGTTGGTCTGGGTAGCAAAGTTCACACCCAGCATTTTCGTTGTTGTCAGTCCGTTGTTTCTTCGCCAGCGCGGACCGCCTCCACCGCCGGAGAATCCTTGATCGTTCACGTTGTTGGCAGAACCGACAAGCGAAACTTGTGTATTCTCCACAAAGCGGTTCAGCATGAAACGCCCCATGTAGCGGTCTTCCGTACCCCCGGCCACATCGGCATTACCGAACCATCCCTGATTCATGCCTTTCTTCATGGTCAGGTCGAGCACCGTCTCTTCCTCACCGTCGTCAATGCCGGTGACACGTGCCAAGTCTGACTTCTTGTCGTAAGTCTTCAGCTTATCAATCATATCTACAGGCAGGTTCTTCAAACCGGTCTTCACGTCCCCGCCAAAGAACTCCTTGCCATCAACCATAATCTTCGACAGATCTTTGCCGTTGATTTTCACATTACCTTCGTCATCCACCTCTGCACCAGGCAACTTCTTTACCAATTCCTCCAACATGGAGCCTTCGGGTGTACGATAGGCAGAGGAGTTATACACCAATGTGTCTTCCACCACCTGCACCTGCGCCGCCTCTGCCGTCACCACGGCCTCCGCCAGCATCACGGCATCCGTCTCCAACACCAGCGTACCCATGTTCTTGTCGGGTGCGGATGCGGAAAGCCGCAAAGGAAGCACTTTTGTTTTAAAACCAATGTAGGAAACCTTCAGCGCATAATTGCCCTCCTTCACCTTGGGCAACGTAAAATAGCCCTGATTAGAGGTGGCGACACCTGCCGCCTGCGCACTGTCGGGCAATGAAAGCAATTGTACTGTGGCTTGTACGGCAGGCTCTTTGGTGTCTTCCACAACACGGCCCGAAACCGTAATGTTCTTTGTTTGAGAGAATGTGGACAACGTCATTGTCAGCAACAACGCCATCCCGGTGATAATCTTCTTCATGTAGCTGTTTCTTTGTCTGTTCTTTAAATGAGCACTATTTTTTTCACTGTTCATTGGACAGACTTTCAGCCAAAAGGTTTAATGACAAGGCGAATATTTTACTTCATTTCTTGAATATCCGGTCAACCGTCATCTTCTTGACGCCATACTCCAGGCAAAGCACGTTTAATATAAGGAAGATAAGGAAGGAAGAAGTGTCAACCGACATCAAATCTCCTTTTGCCACCCGCCACAACATACCACCGAAAACAAAAAGGACTGTCAGGAAAATAGCATTGCGCACCGCCTTGTTGCGCACCTGCTCTATCTCCTTGCTCTCACCTTTCGTCAAGGCAAAGATTATCATCAGCGCCCCCATCATCATCAGTAGTTTGGAACACTCTTTATAAAACAGCAGGTTGGCATCGGTCACCCGCCCCATCATTACGAGGATGAAGGGGAGGAAAAGTGCTAAAGCGATGATAAAGTAACCCATCGGACGGCAGAAAACAGGAAGTAAGGCTTTCATTTAATTTCAGATTTATAATTTTAGATTTATGATTTATTTTCGGAAGACAAAGGTAATACTTATTGCCGAAAGAAGTATCTTTGCCTCCCAATAAATCATAAATCTGAAATCATTTCATGACTAAGCAAGAAGTAATCCTCTGCGAAGGACTGGCAAACAGCCTGACGCACGCCATAGAAAGATGTCCGCATGACAAACTTTTCATCCTGACCGACGAACATACCCACCACCTCTGCCTGCCGCTGCTGAACGGCATCCCCGCACTGAAAGAAGCGGAAAAAATCAGCATCGGAGCAGAAGATGTACACAAGAACCTGGAAACGCTCGCCTCTGTATGGCAGGCATTGAGCGAAAAAGGAGCAAGCCGCCACTCCCTGCTCATCAACCTTGGCGGCGGCATGGTGACCGACCTCGGCGGGTTCGCCGCCTCCACCTTCAAGCGCGGCATAGCCTACATCAACATCCCCACCACCCTGCTTGCCATGGTCGATGCTTCCGTAGGAGGCAAGACAGGCATCAACTTCAACGGCCTGAAGAATGAAATCGGAGCCTTTGCACCCGCTGCCAGTGTGCTGATTGAAACCGAATTTCTCCGCACACTCGATGCCCGCAACTTCTTCTCCGGTTATGCCGAAATGCTGAAGCACGGACTTATCAGCACCACGGAGCACCTGACGGAACTGCTGGCTTTCGACACGGAACAGATAGACTATGCCCTGCTGAAATCCATGGTGGGACGTTCCGTACAAGTGAAAGAGCGCATTGTGGAAGAGGACCCGCAGGAGCACGGCATCCGCAAAGCCTTGAACCTGGGACATACCGTGGGCCACGCCTTCGAGAGCCTTGCCCTTGCCGAAGGCCGTCCGGTGCTGCACGGCTATGCCGTAGCTTGGGGCATCGTCTGCGAACTATACCTATCTTATATAAAGGTAGGCTTCCCCAAAGAGAAGATGCGCCAGACCATCCGGTTCATCAAAGAAAACTATGGTGCATTCAGTTTCAACTGCAAACAATACGACCGCCTCTACGAACTGATGAAGCACGACAAAAAGAACACTGCCGGCATCATCAACTTCACCTTGCTGAAAGAAGTAGGCGACATCTGCCTCAACCAAACGGCAGACAAAGACACCCTTTTTGAGATGTTCGACTTCTACCGGGAGTGCATGGGAGCATAACTCTCCCCCCTTCCGGTAAAAAAAACAATTATTTTTTCACGCAATCTGCAAAAAAACGTCCGTATTGTTTGCTATTTCAAAATAAAGTACTACTTTTGCATCCGCAATTCGGGCTGTAGCTCAGCCCGGTTAGAGTACGCGTCTGGGGGTATTGAAATGAGCATTAATAAATAGAACTACAAAATACTAAATATAAAGGAGTTAAGCTGTTGCCTAACTCCTTTTTTATTATCTGCGAATAAATTTCGATTAAAGTTCTCGGGAAACTTGGTGCAAATAAAAGCAAATTGTCGTTGTCGCATTTATTTACATTCGGATATTTCAAGGCATTGTGCAAGATAAATTAAAGCCTCTTTATAGGTTTCCATTTTCCAATGCGGTTTACCACCTAAGCGGGATAAATCCATATTGTCTTTTAAATCTTGTATTTTAACTTTTACTGCAAGCGGATTAGTCGCTACACGCTGGATAAATATTTGGTAGTCCTCGCCCTTTATTTTGGTCAGGCATTTTAAAGCTGCCAACACGTCATCACTAAAACCTTGTGCTTTTAGCTCCTCCAATGTTATAGGAGTATCTTCCACTACATCGTGCAACAATGCCACAATCTTTTCATCTTCTGTTTGACAGTGTAATGCCACCCTCATAGGGTGAAGTATGTAAGGAGCGCCAGCCTTGTCTGTCTGCCCCAAATGAGCCTTATAAGCAATATCTAAAGCCTTGTTCAACATAACTTTTATCGTTATTTATCATCTATTTTTAATTGGAACAACAGAGAAAACCGTATAAGTAGAAGGAACTGTGACAACTATTCCCTTTGGACTTTCAACTTCAGTATGAGAGCTGACACCGTTGTTATTCAGATACCAACTCAGTTTTTGTTTTGTTACGACAACGACCTTTCGTCCTGTTACCCTGTCCGTTCCTTCGTATGTATAAGATTCTGTTCCACTACTTTTGTATTTGACACCTAAATTGATAATATCCCCTCGGACATTGATGTAAATACCGTATGTCTTATCTGAACCGTCATAGGAGATTTCAAGTTTTTGTGTCCAATGCTTCATGTCGTTGTCTGTTATTAAACAGCCCCTTTCATAGTTGCATAAACGGACGTTTCCATGAACTAACACTCCTTTCTCAGGAATTGCAGAACTTTGACCCTGAGCATTTGTAAATGCCCCAACCAGTATAATAAATACTGATAAAACAAAATACTTTTTCATAATATCGTAGATTTGCTCCCCACAGCCCCGATAGGAAAGGTTTATATAAAAAGATAGCGTGAGGCTGTTAGAATTATCTGTTTTAGAGGCTCTGGTAAACCCGTGGTACAAGATAAAACGACACCCCACGCCAAGCCATATATATCGCTGATATATACAAGATTAGCATGAGCGTTTGTATCGTCTATCCCCGTACCACATGAAATTTTACCAGAATTTCTAAAAACGGGATAAAGCTAAACGCATCCTTTAATTAATATGTCACCAACAGGTCTTTAACCTGTTAGCGGGACAAATATAACTAAAATCCTGCGTTCTACAAACGTTTTTAGGGATGTCGTGGAACAAATTTACTCATTTATTGATAGTTCACAAGATTTTAGGGAAGGAACTCCGATGAGGCTATTGCATTTTGAAATGTCGTATCTCTTATGGATGCCTCGAAACAGCCTCATCATCATACCCACGACCTCAAACAGACCTTACCATTCGATTACACTCCACTCATTTTTAGGTACTGCATGACATTTTTGCCCCCTACATTGCAAGTCCTCTATGACGTAATACCCTGTCATTACATAAGTTTATCATCATACAATGAAGATTTGAGAGTGTTACATCCTCTTTACTTACAACCTGTATTCATTCTATCGACCGAGCATAACCACCTTATCACATAGAATTAAACAACCTCGTATTAGAGCGTTTAAGCCATTATTACACCCCACCGAATACTTTTATTGTATCTGATAAGTTTTTGGCTGCGCACGACCAATAGACCCCTCTATTAAAAGATAAGGCTTGATAATCACCCGAAGAGTAAACTTAGGGAAGTAGAGTTTACACCCTCTGATGATTACCAAGCCTTACTTGATTAGAGAGAGAACTAACAAGCTGTATTGAATATTCGTCGTTCCTCTGCGATGCTCATACCGTCTGCTGACTGCTCCAACAGCCCAGCAAGATATTGTTCTATTTTGCCTGTCAGTTCCAAGGTCAGGTTAGGGAGAGTCAGATGCTTTTTGCCCCACTCCAACGCTTCTTGGATTTTCTTTTGTATTTGCCCATGTAGGACACGGTCGGATGGCTGCGGATTTGCCCGAAGTTTAAAAAGTACGTGCTTCACATAATAAGACAGGTTTTGGTCGGCATTTGCTATACAAATACACCACTTGGCAAAGTCTTTGGCGCTCTCAAAAATATGGTAATCCACATCCCAACAGTCATTCGGTAGCTTCACCATATCCTCATAATATCCAAACCACTCTGCAACCAGCGTCCAAAATACCTGTTTACTCCAAAGTTCCTCTGCTACTATATCCCTACCAAACAACCTATTCAGTCCTTTGGTGCTAAATGTCACCTCGTACCTCAATAAGTTTCTCGGTAAGTTCTCTCTTCCATATTTGGGTAACTCACGCTTCTTCTTTGCCTCCTGTATCTTGTCATAAAACTTGCAACGCACTTCTTCGTCCTCTATATACTTAGTACCGTTCCACTCATTAGGTCTAAATTTCTTCATGGCGTCCAACTTCTGCATATACATAATAGGAGGCTCTGTCATGCTAAAGTTATGTGCAAACTCCGCAGACTCCACCACTGCCTTATACATAGGTACCCCCAAGTCCTTGCTCAACTTCATTATAAGCCACTTGACCTGCCTTAATGACAAGGTCTTTAGATTATGTCCCCACAGACATTTAGGAAGACTGCCCTCGAACGATACATACGTTTCTGTGGCTATGACCCTACGTCCAAGCCAATACCCCTTACCACCTGTACCATTGGCAAAATAGTCCTTTACAACAGTACGTTGCAGGACTGTTTGCCAGTCGTACCCTGTTGGCAGGTCATATAGCATTAATTTGACTTTATCATACATAGACTATGTTTTTATAACGATTACACATGATTAAAAATGACATAAAAAATGTACATAAAAAGTTGTACAAATTTGAGGTATATTATAGAAGTAAATTTTTAGAGTTCCGCATCCGTGCAACAAGCTGTCCATCCATACGTTCTATAAATTCCTTGTTCGTTTCCTGTTTCCTATCCAACATCCACGCTATAATATCTTTGCGTTTGAACATTAGCTTCCTACCATTGTTTCCTGCACGGTAACAGGGTATCTCATTCTTGGCTGTCAGTTTATAAATGGTGTCCTTGGAGTACCCTGTCAACTGGCAACAAATATCCATGCCAAACACATCCGGGTAATCTTCCATCCTTTTTAGAGGTCTGTTGGTCTTCTGTTGCCCGTCCTGTGGCTTGGCTGGGTATATACCCAGCATTTCTTTTGCAATGCCTCTAAGACTCCTTATCTGCTCCAATACGGTATCTTCCCATTGTGAACGTAGAAATTCCAAGTCGTTAAAACTCCATGCCGTTTCTATGGCCGTGCGGTGTTGTTCATTGACGAAGCTGTACTTTTCTATTTCCCCACATAGGAAGTCCGCAGTCAGTTCGATTTTACCTTCGTCATTATGCAGCTTGTCCGCCATGCACAAGTCCTCTATATCCGTGCTGCTCATATTGGGGTGTATGTGCCTGCATTCGGGTATAAAATACCTGTCTCTCCATTCGTTTACAGCTTTGTCTATTACATCCAGCACCTGTTGCAATCTTTCCTTGTTTCCGTAACATAATGACTGAATATAACTGGTTTGACGCGTAGGGGT
Organism: Bacteroides sp.; assembly: GCF_029057325.1. GTDB lineage: Bacteria > Bacteroidota > Bacteroidia > Bacteroidales > Bacteroidaceae > Bacteroides. The sequence continues at coordinate 74,356 of NZ_JAICZW010000162.1, forward strand.
AAACATGTTTATTCTTCTTTGCAACAGTCTTTTAATTGCTTTATCCAATGGTGTTGCATTTCCTATGTAGTTGATTATAGCTTCCATATTCTTTTTGTTTATGTTATAAATGCTTGTTGTTATAAAACCCTCGCAGCATTGTCAAGCACTTCTGTCTTGAAGCTGTCAAGGTAGACATTCGTAGTGGTAAGATTCTTGTGCCCCAATGCTTGGCTAATGACTTCTCGGGGCATACTGTTTTCCTGCAAGGTCATGGCCATTGAATGACGGGAAACATAGGTGGTAAGTGGCAAACGGATACCCAGTTCTTTCCCTAATTTCTTCATGTTCATATTGATTCGCTTGTAACGGGTACGCACATGGTCGTAAAGTTCCACCCCGTCATAGTTTTTGGTAATGATAGGTAATAGGTAATTCCCCATAGGCGGAATGTTGGACTTGAACCATTCCAACAGCTCTCTTATTTCATTTGTTACAGGTATCTGTATAGGTTTCGTGTTTTTGGCGTTTTTAATTTTCTGCCGTTTGTAAACGATGTGTAAACCTGTTGAAAGCATGACTATGTTTTGGTTTGTCAAATGTGCCATGTCAACAAAACTCATTCCAAAGCAGTAATAGGAAAACAGAAACAGCCTTCGTGCACGTTCCAGCACCATATTCTGTTGGGGTGTGGTTTTTATTAGTTTCAGTTCTTTAAGTGGCAGGTAACGTTTTTCTGTCTCTTCCGCCAATTTTCCGACTTCAAAGCCTCCTTTTCCAAATGGATAGGTGGCAGATGAGGCTTCTTTTTCCTTGATAGCCTTGTTTATTACAGCCCGTAACGTCTTTAAGGTGTGCATCCGTGTGTTTCCGCAGCACCCGTTCAACTCCATAGCGTGATTCAGACGGTTTATATACTTCACGTCAATATCGGAAAACAGCCGTTGTTTGGCTTTACTGTCATAGAGGCAAAACAAGTGCAGGTCTCGTGCATATACCTTGGCATTGCCTATATGCCCCGTAGCCATAAGGTCATCGACAAGCCTCATCCAAAAGTCATACACCTTTCCACGTTTTGAAGCCCCTACAAATTCTTCCTCAAAGCGTTCTATCGTCCACTCCGCCCGTTCTTGTGCGAATTTGCGCAGGATTCCGTCTTTCCGTTCCTCGTAGTGGTTCAACAGGGCATTGTAGTTTTCGTAGTTGGAAACCACGCGTCTGTCCTTTTTAAACCGCTCCGTCTCCGCGTTCCATTGTTCAACCGTTGCGGAAAGTCCGAGGTCAATGTATTTCAATCTGCCATTTTGGGTAATCCGCAGGCATACGGGGCATGTGCCGTCCCTGCGGATATTACTTTTATTCAAAACAAATCTAATTTTAGCCATAACTTATTTTTTTAGAACCGGTATATAACGATGAAACTCAAACGGAGAATTTCAAAAACCTGCAATAAAGCTATGTATTTAGATTTATTTAACAATGAAAGGCGGATTGCAATTCCGAAATTTCATCGGATATGCCTTTTTAACCTTATCCCAACTTGGGCAGTATTAGGAAACCTCCGCTTCCAACAGCGAATAAATTTCGATTAAATTATGATTAAAGTTTTTGGGTAACTTAAGGCTAATAAATACAAGATTCGGGGTAACTGTAAGGGCAACTAAATACAAAATGTGTTATATGGACGGGATATGCTTTATTCTTGCCTTGTTTTTATAGTTATAAAAGAATTAATATAATGTGCTGTATTATAGTGTATTATAATTTTTAAGTAAATAAAATTAGTCGGAACGCTTGCAGATTCAAAATAAAGTACTACCTTTGCATCCGCAATTCGGGGTGTAGCTCAGCCCGGTTAGAGTACGCGTCTGGGGGGCGTGTGGTCGCTGGTTCGAATCCAGTCACCCCGACTGGTAAAAAGGCATTGATAATCGAAAGATTGTCGATGCCTTTTTTAGTTTTTATACCTTTTGTTTATATGCTCCCAAACATAGGCTCACCCGATAATCATTGGGGGTATGCATAAATCTGGGTCAGCGGATATTTCCGGTTGGTCATCCTTTCTTTTACATTATATTTTTTACCTTTGTGGCATGAAACCCGATCCACTCCTTCG
>NZ_JAICZW010000163.1 GCF_029057325.1 Bacteroides sp.
TACCTGATGACAACCCGACAGCCGATTTGCAGTCACATCAGAGAAATCATGAAGCCCAAAGAAAAAGAGGGGGTTGTGTCAAGATTGACACAACCCCCTTCTTCTATTTACCCTAAGCTCAGTTTTTCTTTATCAGAACTTGAAGCCGACCTTGAGAGTGGGTGCAGCCAGCAAACTGAAGTTATGGCTGTCGGCATCCAGGTTGCTCAGTCCTTCCTGAGGCTTATACGTAGTCATGTTGTACGTATAAGAGAAAGGATCGATTTGGGCGCCTACATACAAACCGGGGAGCAGGAAGTAATCCACACCCATCGTGATGGAGCCACGGAGGTTCCAGCTTTCGCCGACGGATTTTCCCATCGATTCGTATTCGTCATACTTCATCTGGTTCTGGGCGTATGCCATGCCTACACGCAAGCCCGTGTACCACATCAAGTTGGGAACGTTCTTCATCTTAAAATACCGATCGACACCTGCAAAGACATTGTATGAGAAGGTCTGTGCATCGGCCACCGCGCGATAACCCGGGATTTCTCCCATGTTGTCTTCTGCGGAAGCGTTTTCGTCCATCGTGCCGGGAACAGCCGAATAACCGGGGTTATTCGTGAAGTTCAAACCGCCACCCAAGTTAAGTTTCCACAAGTCGTTGAAGAACCAGCCTGCCTCGAAGCCAACCATCAGTTTCTTGTCTGACCAGTTGGTGGAGAGCGCTGCCACTTCATAGTTTGCCAGTGTGCCCGGAAGGGCCGTGACGCTTGCGTAGCTATTGTATCCTACAGTTGCAGCAAGGGTGAAATCACCTTTCTTGGGGGTGAAGTCCTTTTTGCACTCCTGCGCATCGACTGAAAGACACATCATGGGCATAACGGCTAACAGTAAAAGTCTTGTTATCTTCATGTTACTTTCTTGTTTTTATGCCGTTAATAGTAAGGATTATTCTGCCGGAGTTGATTCGATTAAAGCTTGAATCTGAGACATATAGTCTTTGTATTGTGCCTCATAAATAGCCACATCAGACTCAGCCTTAGCAAGTTTTTCTTGCTCCTGCTTGATAGCCTCTTCTTTAGTAGCTACATTATCCAATTCAGCGATAAATCCTTGATATCTAGATATGTTTTGCTTACAATTACTAATTAAACCTTCATAATCTGCGTAGCTATTAGCAATATTATTCAAGGAGTTTGCCAAAGTCCATTGCTTTTCAACTGCTCTATTTGCATTTTCTTTTGCCAACGCAGCATCTATATTCAATGCTTCAAAAGCCTTTTTGTAAGTATCAACATATTCGGTATATGCTTTTGCGGCATCACCTGTTGCAAAAGCTTCAGCTTCATCAATCTTTGCCAACTCCTTATTCAAGTTTTCGACATGTTCCTTGGCGTTCTTCAGATTTTCATCTGCACTTTCTTTGTTTTCATTAGCAGTATTCAAAGCATTTTCCTCATTGATAGTCACATTCGCCAAGTCTTGCTTTTTTGCCTGCAAAGTCCAATACGCATTATTCTTATCTTCTGATGTCTTAGCCTCATCGTATGCTTTCTGAGCATCTGCTACTGCTTTCACAGCATTCTTATATTCATCTGTAGCTTGTTTGTCCGTCAGTGCCTTTTGAGCTTCTGCTACTGCCAAAGCAGTCACCTTAACCTGATTTTCAGCATAAGACAACCATCCTTCTTCAGTATTCTTAAGTTCTCCAGCACAATTTTCTTTTGCTTGAGCAATAGCCTCTGTGTTAAGTTCATAATTAACAACTGGTACATAGAAGTTCTCTATCCCTACAGTCTTATCTTCGTATGTATATTCAACGCTATGATTATGCGGGTTGTTATCACCATCATCGAATATATCTACCACTTTATAATATTGCCAATATTCACCGCCTGCTTTCTGCGCAAATTCATATTGCCCTTGCAAATCAACTTTATCAAAGTAAACCTGTTGCGCTTCTTCATATGCAACATTCTTTTCTCTTGATATCTTATCTAAAGCTAACCAAGTCGCATGAGCTTCATCATAAGCCTTTTTAGCTTCTTCCTTAGTCTTAACCGTAGCTTCATACTTAGAATATTCAGCGATCAATGCTTCTTGTCGAGCAATATAACCTTCATATCTTTTCGTTTCATTTGCTACATATTCCTCGACTATGACCAGCTCGGCATTCAACCTTGCAATCTGCGTAGTAGCACTCAACTTAGCACCTCTTGCATCTTGTAATAGTTGCAATACATTATCCGCTTTTACCACTAAGTCCTGAATTCTCTGTTTTTCAGCAGCATCCACCTTATCCAAAGCGGCAATCAAATTTGCTTTTGCTGTTTCCAATGCAGCTTTTGCAGCTTGCAGTTGAGCCTCAGCCTTAATTTTGGCTGCCTCTATTTCTATATCCAAAGTAGCTTGCGCTTTTTGTAGAGCTAATTTAGCTTGTTCATTTTCAAGCTCCTTAGCAGCAGTCAGGGCTGCTTGATAAGCAGCTTCAGCTTCAGCAATAAGTTTTTCAGTATTTGCCTGAATCAGCGCAGCTTCAGCCTGTGCTTTGTCCAATTCTGCAGCAGCCTTCAGCTGTTCTGCTTTCGCATTACGCACATTCGTTACCGATGCGGATTCGTTGTCGTCCACACATGCTCCCAGAGACAACGCTCCCAGAAACACTGCTACCATCATGAGTTTCTTTTTCATAATTGTAAAGAATAAATAAATTAGTAATTAAAAAATTTTCCCATATATTCAAGATGATTTCCAGACGTGTATTTGGTGTATCAACTTGAATTTGTGCAAAGGTAGGTGAATAGAGTCACAAAAGTTCTATAAAGATATAGCACAACATTCTACATAGATGTAGCAAGAAATAAGACAACGATAGGATTTGTGATTTATAAATATTATAAGAGAAGGAAGATGGGGAGAAGCATCCGACATTTCGGGTGACAGCACTCCAAATGCCGGATGAGTCTGATTGGGTAAAACAAGGATACATCACGCTTCGCGAGCCTGCAACCCCTCCTCCAGATGGTCGGAGATGTCTTTCAGGAAATTGCGATTGAGAATGTGGGAGATGCGGATGAGCAGGGTGATGTCGATGTTGTCGCGTGCAAAAATATCGTAAACATTGGTGCGATGGCAAGAGAGCTTGTTCGCAAACCACGTGACGGAGCGTTCTTGCCGCTCCAGTTCTTCCTTAATAAGTCGGCCAATGGATTCCATAATAGATTTATGCATGTGTTTATAAACAAAGACGTGGGTTTCCACATCCGCTTATCCCAAGGTTAGGCCTTCGCATTGCCTGTCTACAGAGATAAGCAACGCAGCTGGCCCACGCCGTACGGATTATGCAGAACACGCCCCTTCCGGGCACGTGTTTGATAAACACATACATAGTGTGCGCTTTCGTTGCCGCTATCTTCCTGTAGACCAAAGTTGCGAAGTTTAACCTTGAAAGATAAAGCACGTAAAAACGCCCTTAAAAATACGCCCCTCCCGCTTGCCCCAACGGGCCAGCTGAAAGGCATCGGCAAAGGTACGATGCAGAAAACAAACTGCAAAGTTTTTTTCGTTTTTTATTTTGAGTTCTTCCACGCTTCATTCACGGGAGTGGAAGGAGTTAAACAGAACGAATCCCGCCTTGCGATGTCACATCGGAAAGCGAGAAACTTTTTCTTATTCCTTTCGGGAAAATGGTTACGTAATTATGACTAACTAATTCATTTAAATTCTGACGATGCAAAGATAGGGCATCGGCAGGCACGGCGCAATACCTAAAAATGGGTATAATGAGGGAGGGGCAATCACTAAAATCAGGTAGTGAAAAGCAAATCAATCCGTATGATTCAACGTTTAGTCCATTTTTTCTGCCGCCTCTTTGGTCTTTTGGCTAATCTCAGCTATCGTTCTTTCCACAACTTCCTGCAAATGGTAGGAAGCCACCCCGACAGGACGGTCAATGCCCCGGAACGACCACTCTACCGTGGTCTTGTCATGCGATTTACAAATCAACAATCCGACGGACGGATGGTCATCCGCCTGCTTCAGCAATTCATCAGCAGCAGAGACATAAAAATTCAATTTACCCACAAACTCCGGAATGAAGTCCACAACTTTCAACTCTACCACCACATAGCACTTCATGCGGATGTGATAAAATATCAAATCCGGGAAATAAGACTTGCCATTGGGCATCCGCAACTCCATCTGACGACCCACAAATGCAAAGCCTCTTCCAAGTTCCAGCAGAAAGCGGGTAATATTATTCACCAACGCCTCTTCCAATTCATGTTCATTGTAACCTGCCGTCATCGTAAGGAAATTGAAATCATACGGGTCTTTCAATATACTCCGGGCAAGGTCGCCCTGCGGAACAGATAGTTTTGAAGGAATGCATACCACCTACGCATAAAATACATATTATCAATAGACAATCCTTTCACACCGGGAAATGCAGCCCGAAGGTCAAGACTCAGTTGCCTGACCACTCCCGTTCCCCAAACCTGTTCGGCTTTCTTCTCTACAAGATCGCGCCCAACGCTCCAGTAAAATTCAAGCATGGCGGTGTTGACTTGAACTGCCGCCTTGATTTGGCTACCCTGAAGCCGTTGTTTGATTTCTGATAACCATTCCACATAGTTTTTGTCGGAAATCATTCTATCGCTATATACAAATGCCGGTTTATCCATACTCGTTATTCCTTCTGATTATCCGCACCAATATATTTCTTCATCCGCCCACTCTTCCGCAGCGCCTCGGCTATAATCCACTGGAGCTGCCCGTTGGTGCTGCGGAACTCGTCGGCCGCCCACTTCTCGATGGCCGCCATCGTGGCGGCATCCACGCGGAGGACAAAACTTTTGGTTGTATTCTCTTTCTTAGCCACTTGTGTCTAGTGATTAAGGGTTAGTAATTAATGGTCGGCAAGACTGCGCACGCCGTGCAGGAAGGCAGCGATGTCATCCAGCACGTATGCGGGAACGGCGGAAGCGCGGTTGTACTCGAACGGAGTGGACTTGCCGGTGCCCTCCTGCAACAGGTGGTTCAGCTTGGGATAGGACTTGAAGCAGGCGTTCTTGCTACGCCACAAGCCGAAACGCCAACAGGCGAAATCCTCCATCGTCACCTGATAGTCGCGCTCGCCTTGCAGCACACAGATGGGCAGGCTCAGGCGGGCGGCAACCTGCACCGGCTTGTAGGCATTGGCAGCCTCCCAGTAGGAACGGGGCAGGTTCAGGGGCAGAGGCACCTGCTCGTCGAACGACGGCGTGCCCAGCAGCTTCACGTTCGCCACCTGCCGTTTCAGCTCGGCAAGCTGCTCCTCGGCAGCGGAAGCATCGCCCGCCAGAGAAGCGAGATAAGCCACCTGCTCCACCAGTGCGTCTTCCATCGGGCGTGCCATGCCTGCCAGCAGCAGAATGCCTGCCAGATGGTCCGACCGCTCGGCGATGCGGGGCGCCAATGTTCCGCCCAGACTATGTCCCAGCACATAGATGCTGTCAGCAGCCACTTCGGGCAGGCTCCGTGCAAGCGCCACTGCCGTCAGGGCATCGTCCACCGCCTCCGTGTCGTAGTCGAGCACACGGCCTTCGGGGACGCAGGCGGCTCCATACACCTTCGTCCGCTTGTCGTAGCGGATGACAGCTATGCCACGCTCCGCCAATCCGTGGGCAAGGTCGCGAAAGGGTTTGTTGGGGCCTAATGTCTCGTCGCGGTCGTTCGGACCGGAGCCATGCACCAGCACCACACAAGGCACTTTGCGTGCGCCGGCGGCCACCGCCGCACGAGGCAGGGTCAGCGTGCCCGGCAGCTTGAAGCCGTCGGCACCCAGCGTCAATTCCCTTTCCGGGAGCTTCACGGCATCAGCATCGGCAGACGGGACAGGAGAAACCGCCTCCGGAGCGGGTGCCGGAACCAGCCGAAGCGTATTCAGGCTGCCGTCCGCATCGAAAGCCAACAGGAGACGAAGGCGGTAGCGCTCGAACTCCAACTCACAGTGGTGCACCGTCATGCCTGTCGCGCACTCCGTCTGCCAGCCACCTTGCGACTTCAGCTTGCCAAAGGTCTGTTCTGTCTGCCTAAAGGTGTCGTCGAACACAGCAGGCGTCAACTTGGCACGCAACTTCGGACTGAATGCCGCATGGATACTATCCCCTTTGCCGGCTACAAACCATTCATAAATGCGCTGCTCTCGTGCCCGGTCGGCACCTTGCGCCTGGCACGCACCCGTCCCTGCCAGGCAAAGCAGCAGGAAAAGACAAAGAGGCAAAAAAACATTCCGTTTCATATTGCTTTAGTTTTAGGAGATGAGTTGACGGGTTGTCAACTCATCAATGATTAAGCGTTCCTGTATTCACTACCGGCTGTGCCGCCTCGTCGGCGCAGAGCACTACCAGCAGGTTGCTGACCATGGCTGCCTTCTTCTCCTCATCCAGTTCCACGATTTCCTCTTCAGAGAGCTTTTGCAGCGCCATCTTCACCATGGAGACCGCTCCCTCCACAATCTTCTCGCGAGCGGTGATGATGGCGGATGCCTGCTGGCGACGCAGCATCACGGCGGCAATCTCGGGCGCGTATGCCAGGTAGTTGATGCGTGCCTCCACCACTTCCATGCCCGCCATCGCCAGGCGTTCGTTCAGCTTCTGCTCCAGCTGCTCGTTGATTTCCTCGCCGCCGGAGCGGAGGGTCAGTTCATGGATGTCGGCCTCGTTGTCATCGTAGGCATATTGTCCCGCCACTTGGCGCAGGGCGGCGTCGCTCTGTATCTTCACGAAGTTCTCGAAGGCGTTCATGCGGTTTGCCACGGCATTGCCGATGCTTATTTGATTGGCATTCGTCCCCGTTGTAGCGGAGGATGCCATGGTTTGCGAGTCAATCTCAAACATCGCCTTATAGGTGTCTTTCAGTTTCCACACCAGCACCAGGCCAATCAGGATGGGGTTGCCTATCTTGTCGTTTACCTTGATGGGCTCCACGTCCAGGTTGCGTGCACGGAGCGAGAGTTTCTTCTTGTCCAGGAAAGGGTTCACCCAGAAGAAGCCTGTCTCCTTGAACGTGCCTTTGTATTTTCCGAAGAAGACCATCGCCCGCGCCTCGTTGGGCTCCAACTGCATATATCCCGCCAACAGGACAAACCAAACAAGACACAAAAACGCGGAAAGCAGCCATAAGGCCACCCAATCTGTTGTAAACCCAAAGAACATCACCGCCGGCAACACCACCAGATGAATAAACAAGGCCATAAAGCCATTCATCTTAAAACCATTGAAAATACACTCTTTTGCTTCCATATTCCTATTCATTAAGTTAGTATCATTTTGATATCACAAATGTAGCGATATAATTTGATAAGAGACAAATAAGGAAAGAAGAAAAAGGAAGGAGATTAACGATTATTAAGAGGGAGCTGTCCGGAAGTTCAAAGCCCCTCAAATGAAAAAGCCATGCCGGCAAACCCTTCCAAACAGACAAATGTAAAGATATTTTTCGAGCTTTTTCTGCAACCGGCACGTTCCGGTGAAAAAACAGCTTTTCCGCGCTTCTCCGCCGTTCTCCCGGCCTGCTCCCTATCCGCCCCCTACCAGGACCTATTCGGCTTCGGACGTTCTTCGGACAAACTCCACTCCCTAGGACCGAAGAATGTCCGAAGAACGTCCGAAGAAACACCGAAGAAACTACGAAGCGGAAAAGGACCGGATAAGACGCAAACCGGAAGAGCTGATGCAGACGGAACTTTCAGAGAGGAAACATCGCATGTAAATAATTATGATTCGACGGAAGTCATCAAAAGAGACGCCAAGGTCATGAAAAGCCTGCGTACGCCCACCTTTCGGACACAGAATGACGCGGACGGCACGGATGAATCAAGACGAAAACTCCGCGTTATCCGCGTCATCTGCATCTGACAGAAAATTCATCAACCGGTTTTCCTTCTTTGAGACAACGATTTTGATTTTTCTTCTGCCAGCATCTGCATATCGACAACGATGTCTTCTTCATCAACAATCTCCACTCCTGTCATTGTCTCAATGATATCCTCCATCGTGATAATGCCCCGCATGCAGTCAAACTCATCTGTCACGACAGAAATATGTTCACGTTTCTCCAACATCTTTTCCCAGATATTATACACGGAATCTTCTTCCCGGAAAAACAAGATGGGGCGTGAGATATCAGAGAGTTTACCATCAGGCCTATCTTCCGAGAGCTCCTCCAGCACCATATCTTTCAGAATATACCCCGTAATGTATTCCTTGCACACCTCGTATATCGGTATGCGGGAGAACTTCCATTCTTGTATGTCGTAAAACTCCTTGAAAGTCAGTTTCCGGTTGACGGCTTCCACCACAATCGACGGTGTCATTATCTCCTTTGCCTTTACGCTCGACAAGCGTATGCAGCTTTTAATGATTTTGCTTTCCGACTCTTTGAACACACCCTCTTCCCTACCCATATCGACCATAGCCGACACCTCTTCGCGACTAACAGACACTTGCCGGTGCCTTTTGGGGGTAAACAGACGGGTGATCAGCTCAGAGAGCAGCACCAACGGATAGGTCACCACAATCATCATACGTATCACTTTTGTGGACAACATGGCGAGCGAGCGCCAGTAGGTGGCTCCGATTGTTTTAGGAATGATTTCTGAAAGAACCAATATCAAAAGCGTCAGAACCGCCGATATGACACCAAAATACTGCTCACCGAACACCCGGATCGACTCTGCGCCTACACCGGCAGACCCGATGGTGTGGGCAATTGTATTCAACGACAAGATAGCGCCGACCGGACGATCTATATTACCCTTATACTTCTTCATCAGAGAGGCAGTGGCATTCCCTTGCTTCTCCTTCATGGAGATATACGACATAGGGGTGGAAAGCAAAACGGCCTCCAGCACCGAGCATACAAAAGAGAGCGACAACGCCCCTAAAAAATAGATTATTATCAATGCCATTGTTTTTGTTTTATGCGGAATTGTTTTGATTTAGCCAACAAGTTTCGCTATTTCATCCACCGTATATTCGACAGTAGAAGAAATAGGTTCGTAGTTGTAAGGAACATACTCGAAAAGGGTTACAAAGGCTTTCCGGCTCTGCTTGTTATAATATATCTCCATCCTCATCCCTTCGCCCCTGTTTTCTTCAGACAGCTCAATATTTCCCATGCGATGCTCCAAGGCGTGCAGTATCTTGTCTTTACTGTTCTGATGGAAAAACACCTCTTTCTTGCAATAGCGCTCCTTGGTTTTTGAATCTTGCCAGCCGCTTTTTAGAACCGCCAGCAACAGAGCGCCAACCACAAGCGTAAAAAAGCCAAAAATGCTTACCGATACAGCGGTTGGCAGTGCAACCAAAACGATTCCCAGAACAAGTAATGCGGATGAAATTGCCACGTCCGCCATAGTACGGACTTTTATAAATTCTTTATTCATAATTATTTAAAATCAGTTTTTTTTGAGTAATACAATGTCATGACAGACACCTCGGGCTTGCCATCATAGAGACTCGGGAATCATCGCCCCATACACAAGCCGTCAAAGGGCAGCAAACCTGCCAAAGCAGGCATGAGCATGCTCCCATTCAGCCTTTATGAAGAGCCGAAATGTCAGAAAGAGAATAGATTTATAAGAGAGAAAAAAATCCCTATGAATAAAGAATGCTAAATCAACAACTTGCGAAGACGTATAAAGCCGTGACTTTCGGACAGCTTCACGGGACAGCATACATCGTGGTTATTGTGAAAATGGCGGATTACAGCCAAGTCCATGACCTTTCCGCCTTTCAAGAATGCGACCGGATTGTACCGATACATCAAGCGCATGCAACGATTCAACACACGTACATGTCCCGAATGGATACGGTCGCAATGTGCAAACATGATGGAACGAACGGGAATATCGGCCACGACGTCACCCTGTATAGACGAATGGCAATCGTGCTCCGACAACACTCCCCTTTCACACTGCTCCACGCAATCGGCACCGGCACAGTCCGATGCACCATCGACCAGTCCGGCCGCACACACGACCCAACCGACCACAAACAGCATGAATATAATAATCTTCGTTTTCATCTCTGCAAAGACAACAGATTATCTCTGATTTTTCTTTTTACATTAAGCATTATTAAGAATATTAACGCGGTTTTTCAGCCCCGGCGACACGGCCGTCCATGCGTATATAGCCACAATCATCGGGGCCGGAAAAATTCCCAATCACTTCTTTTCCTTCAAGAGATCGCGGATTTCGGTCAGCAACACCTCTTCCTTGCTCGGTGCGGGAGGAGCAGGAGGAGCGGCTGGGGCTTCTTCTTTCTTCTTCTTTTCAGTCAGCTTGCTCAGCAGCCTGACAAACAAGAAAATAGAAAAGGCGATAATCAGGAAATCAAAAGTAGCTTGCAAAAAATTGCCGTAATTCAGTGTCACGGCTGCCACCTCCTTGCCATTAACTACCGCAGCAGGTTTCATCACCCATTTCAAATCGGTAAAATTCACACCGCCCACCAGCAAACCGATGGGAGGCATAATCACATCCGCCACTATCGAAGAAACGATTTTTCCAAACGCGCCGCCGATGATTACACCGACAGCCATGTCTATCACATTGCCTTTCATGGCAAAAGCCTTAAAATCTTGTAAAAAAGTACTTTTTCCCATCTTTTCAATTATTTAATTACGATTTTGGCTACGAATATAAAAACATTTTCTTACTTTTGCAGCGCATTTCAAGAAGAAATGCAATTATTAGACGAAAGTTTATTTTTAAACATTATAAAACCCTTAAAAGTTTAAACAAAATGATTAAAGTAGGTATTAATGGATTCGGACGTATCGGACGTTTCGTATTCCGCGCAGCTCAAACAAGAAACGATATCCAAATCGTAGGTATCAACGACCTTTGCCCGGTAGATTACTTGGCTTACATGCTGAAGTATGATACTATGCACGGCCAATTCGACGGCACAATCGAAGCTGACGTTGAAAACAGCAAGCTGATTGTAAACGGCAAGGAAATCCGTGTAACAGCTGAAAGAAACCCTGCTGACCTGAAATGGGATGCTGTAGGTGCTGAATATGTAGTAGAATCTACAGGTTTGTTCCTGACTAAAGAAAAAGCTCAGGCTCACCTTGAAGCCGGCGCTAAATACGTTGTAATGTCTGCTCCTTCCAAAGATGACACTCCGATGTTCGTTTGCGGTGTTAACGAAAAGACATACGTTAAGGGTACTCAATTCGTATCTAACGCTTCTTGTACAACTAACTGCTTGGCTCCTATCGCTAAGGTATTGAACGACAAATGGGGTATCACTGACGGTTTGATGACTACCGTTCACTCTACAACTGCTACTCAGAAGACAGTTGACGGTCCTTCTTTGAAAGACTGGAGAGGTGGTCGTGCTGCTTCTGGCAACATCATTCCTTCTTCTACCGGTGCTGCTAAGGCTGTAGGTAAAGTTATCCCCGAACTGAACGGCAAACTGACAGGTATGTCAATGCGTGTTCCGACTTTGGACGTTTCTGTAGTTGACTTGACTGTAAACTTGGCTAAGCCCGCTACTTACGCTGAAATCTGCGCTGCCATGAAGGAAGCTGCTGAAGGCGAATTGAAGGGTGTTCTGGGTTACACTGAAGATGCAGTTGTTTCTTCTGACTTCTTGGGTGACACTCGCACTTCTATCTTCGACGCTAAGGCCGGTATCGCTTTGACTGATACTTTCGTTAAGGTTGTATCTTGGTATGACAACGAAATCGGTTATTCTAACAAGGTTCTTGACCTGATTGCTCACATGGCATCAGTTAACTGCTAATATACAGTTAGAAAATAATAAAAAATAGGCGGCTTCTATAGAAGTCGCCTATTTTTTTTGCATTTTTGCAAATAATTCATTTCTAAAGTCTTTTGAGGATGAACAAAATCGTACGAACACTAATATTGCTTTGCCTTATGAACAACCTATCGGCTCAGAATCCCTTTTTCGAAAAATATGCCACTCCACACGGAACCGTACCGTTTGACAAGATAAAAAGCGAAGACTACAGCCCCGCCTTCCACGAAGGAATCCGCCGACAGCATGCGGAAATAGACGCTCTTATCAATAACCCGGAAGCGCCCACCTTTGCCAACACCATCCTGGCATACGAACGGTCCGGAGAAATGCTTCAGCGCGTCAGCACCGTATTCGGGAACCTGCTCAGCGCGGAAACCGACGACGACCTGCAAAAGCTGGCCCAAGAAATCATGCCGCTACTGAGCGAGCACGCCAACAACATCAACCTGAACGAAAAGTTGTTTGCACGTGTCAAAGCTGTGTATGAGCAATCCGATAAAGAGTCGCTGAACCCGGAACAACACAAACTGCTGGAGGAGATATACAACGGTTTTGTGCGCAATGGAGCCAACTTAGAGGGAGAAGCCAAAGAGGAATACCGTGCCCTATGCAAAGAACTCAGCCTGCTGACACTGCGATTCAACGACAACAACCTGAAGGAGACAAACGCCTACCGGCTCGTCATTACCGACCCGTCGCAACTGGCAGGCCTGCCGGAAAGCGCCATCGAAGCCGCCGCCGAGACCGCCAAAGAGCAAGAAGCAACGGGATGGGTATTCACCCTGCACGCCCCTAGCTACAGCCCGTTCATGACATACGCCGACAACCGCGACTTGCGCCGCAAGCTCTACATGGCATACAACACGAAGTGCACCCACGACAACGACTGCAACAACCTGGAAATTGTGAAGAAGCTGGTCAACACCCGCATGGCAATTGCCCGGATACTGGGATATGACAACTATGCCGAATATGCCTTGCAGGAGCGCATGGCACAAACAAGCGACGCCGTTTACAAACTGCTGAACCAATTGCTGGATGCCTACACGCCCACCGCCCGACAGGAGTATGCGGAGGTGCAGGCATTGGCACGCCGGACAGAAGGAGAAGATTTCGTGGTGATGCCGTGGGATTGGAGCTACTACTCACACAAACTGAAAGACAGCAAATTCAACATCGACGACGAGATGCTGCGCCCCTACTTCGAACTGAGCCGGGTGAAGGAGGGAGTCTTCGGACTCGCCACCCGCCTCTATGGCATCACGTTCAAGAAGAATGCTGACATCCCCGTTTACCACAAGGACGTGGACGCTTACGAAGTGTTCGACAAGGACGGAAAATTCCTCGCCGTGTTCTATACCGACTTCCATCCCCGCGCGGGCAAACGCGCCGGAGCCTGGATGACCGAATACAAAGGGCAATGGATAGACCCGGAAACCGGCGAAGACAGCCGCCCGCACGTATCCATCGTGATGAACTTCACCAAGCCGACACAGGACAAACCCGCCCTGCTGACGTTCGACGAAGTGGAAACGTTCTTGCATGAATTCGGGCACAGCCTGCACGGCATGTTCGCCAACTCCACCTACGAAAGCCTGAGCGGCACGAATGTCTATTGGGACTTCGTGGAGCTTCCCTCACAAATCATGGAGAACTTCGCCATCGAAAAAGAGTTCCTGCACACCTTTGCCCGCCACTACCAGACAGGAGAGCTGATTCCCGACGAACTGATACAGCGCATCGTGGACTCCTCCAACTTCAACGCGGCATACGCCTGCCTGCGCCAAGTAAGCTTCGGCCTGCTCGACATGGCCTGGTACACACGCAACACAGCGTTCGAAGGCGATGTCAGGGCATACGAAAAGAAAGCATGGGAAAAAGCGCAGATACTCCCCTCTGTTGAGGGAACCTGCATGAGCACGCAATTCTCGCACATCTTCTCCGGAGGATATGCCGCCGGATATTACAGCTACAAATGGGCGGAAGTGCTGGATGCGGATGCCTTCTCGCTCTTCAAACAAAAAGGTATCTTCAATCCGGAAGTGGCCAACTCCTTCCGCGAGAACATCCTGTCAAAAGGTGGAACGGAACATCCGATGACCCTCTACAAACGCTTCCGCGGACAGGAGCCTACCATCGATGCATTATTAATCAGAAACGGAATAAAAAAATGAACTGCTTGATAAGACAGACATACCGCCTGCTGCTCGTGCTCTCGCTGCTGCCCTTGCTAAGCGGTTGCAACAACGAGGATGATGTCGCTGCTATTTTCACAGGAAAAACGTGGAAACTCAGCCGCCTGACCGACAAAGGAAACGGTGCCCCGTTTTATTCGGGTATATGGAACAATAACAGGGATATGGAGGAGAGCCTGAACAAGCTAAACCATGAGACCTCCTACTTCACCCTTGAGTTTGAGGGAGAGGAGCTGGATGGAGAACTGATGGGAGCCAAAGTATCCGGTAAAGGTGTCGGCGCCACCATAAGCGGCACCTGGGATGCCGACGGCAAATCGAAAGCGCTCACCTTCAACCTGAAAGTTTCCGGAACAGAAAACGACGCTTTGGGCAAAGCATTTATCAAAGGACTGCAAAACGTCTATAAATATGAAGGGGACATACACTCGTTGACGCTCTATTTCAAGGACGGAGGAGCCACCCGTGTAATAGGTCTCACCCCTAATAAATAAAAAAATCATGGAAGATTCAGCAAAAGACAAACAAGAAGCGTTGGACAAACGTTATATACGCATGGCAAACATCTGGGCGGAAAACTCCTATTGCCAGAGACGCAAAGTAGGCGCACTGATTGTAAAGGACAAGATGATTATCTCCGACGGCTACAACGGCACCCCGTCCGGCTTTGAGAACGTATGCGAAGACGAGAATAATATCACCAAACCCTACGTACTGCACGCCGAAGCCAACGCCATCACCAAGATAGCCCGTTCGAACAACAGCAGCGACGGTGCCACCATGTATGTCACGGCCTCTCCCTGCATCGAATGTTCCAAGCTGATTATCCAGGCGGGCATCAAGCGGGTGGTCTATTCGGAGAAATACCGACTGGAAGACGGCGTGGAACTGCTGAAACGTGCCGGCATCGAAATAATCTACCTTCCAATAGACAATGAATAAGGCAAAATGAACAAACGAACGCGCCACCAACTTGTAAACAATAAACAGTAAATAGTAAATAAATATCATGAGTACAAAAGGCACCTCCCGTTTTATGCCGCTTATCATAGCGATTAGCGTAGTGGTGGGAATTCTTATCGGAACGTTTTATACGAGGCACTTTGCCGGAAACAAACTGGGCATCATCAACGGCTCGTCCAACAAACTGAACGCGTTGTTGCGCGTGATTGACGACCAATACGTCGATACGGTCAACATGACCGGCCTGGTGGAAAAGGCCATGCCACAGATATTGGCAGAACTGGATCCCCACTCCACCTACATCCCGGCGCAAAGGCTGGAAGAGGTCAACTCCGAACTGGAGGGTAGCTTCAGCGGCATCGGCATCCAGTTCACCATTCAGGAAGACACGATACACGTAAACAGCGTGATTCAGGGCGGTCCTTCCGAAAAAGTGGGCCTGATGGCGGGCGACCGCATCGTAACGGTCAACGACAGCCTGTTTGTAGGCAAAGGGCTGACAAACGAAAAAGCGATGCGCAACCTGAAAGGGCCGAAGGGCACACAAGTGAAGTTAGGCGTCAAGCGCATCACGGAGAAAGAGCTGCTCGACTTCACCATCACACGCGGCGACATCCCGCAGAACACCATCGACGCAGCTTATATGCTGGACGACGACTTCGGCTATATACAAATCAGCAAATTCGGACGCACCACTCACGTGGAACTGCTGAATGCCATCGCGCAACTGAGCCACGAGAAATGCAAAGGACTGATTATCGACTTGCGCGACAACACCGGAGGCTACATGGAAGCGGCCATCCGCATGGTCAACGAATTCCTGACAGAAGGAAAACTGATTGTATATACCCAGGGACGCAAATATCCGCGTATGGAAGATTATGCCAACGGCACCGGCAGCTGCCAGAAGACACCGTTGGTGGTACTGGTGAACGAAGGCTCCGCCTCCGCCAGTGAGATTTTCGCAGGCGCCATCCAGGACAACGACCGCGGCACCATCGTAGGACGCCGCTCCTTCGGCAAGGGACTGGTGCAACAGCCCATCGACTTCAGCGACGGTTCCGCCATCCGCCTGACCATCGCCCGATACTACACGCCGTCGGGACGCTGCATACAGCGCCCGTATGAGAACGGCAAGGACAGCAAATATGAAATGGACTGGATTACCCGCTACGAACATGGCGAGTTCTTCTCGAAAGACAGCATCAAGATGGACGAGAAACTGCGCTACTCCACCGGTCTCGGAAGAACCGTATATGGCGGCGGCGGCATCATGCCCGATGTATTTGTGCCGCAAGACACCACCGGCGTATCTTCCTACCTGATGGAAGTCAGCAACAAAGGCCTGATACTGCAATTCAGCTTCCAATATACCGACCACAACCGGGCGAGACTAAGTAGCTGCGAAAATGAAGAGGAGCTGTTGAAGTATCTCCGCCATCAGGGTATCGTGGACCAGTTTATACGCTTTGCCGACTCCAAAGGCATCAAGAGACGCAACCTGCTTATCAACAAGTCGCACAAACTGCTGGAAAGAAGCCTCTACGGAAATATCATCTATAACATACTGGGACGGGAACCCTACATCCGCTACATCAATCAGAGCGACCCCACCGTAAAGAAGGCACAGGAAATCTTGAAACGCGGTGAAGCATTTCCCAAAGCCCCGGAAGAAACGCCCGACATAAAGGAACCGAAAAATGAAGGAAAAGAAAAAAGAACTGCGCAAGCAGGTAGCTTTGTTGAAGACCCGACACAGCTCTTCCGCTACGCGACAGTCTGCTGAAATTGTTGCCGCCCTCGAAGCACACCCGGCTTTCAGGGCGGCAAACACGATATTACTGTACCACTCGCTCAAAGACGAGGTGAATACGCATACATTCATCCGGAAGTGGAGCCGCGAAAAGCGGATATTGCTGCCCGTAGTTGTAGGAGATGACCTGGAACTGCGGCTATACACCGGACCGGAAGACCTGGCCATCGGCGCATACAGCATCGAAGAGCCTACCGGCGCACGCTTTACCGACTACGCCGCCATCGACCTGGTAATTGTTCCGGGCGTGGCATTCGACCGCAACGGCAATCGCCTGGGACGCGGAAAGGGTTACTACGACCGGCTGCTGCCCCGCATTCCATCAGCCTACAAAATAGGCATCTGTTTCCCGTTTCAAGTAGTGGAGGAGGTGCCGGCAGAGCCTTTCGACATCCGCATGGATGAAATCATCACGCAATGAAAAAGATTCAAGAAATAGAGGAATGAAGGTGGTGAAATCCACCCATTATTGGCTGGTTTGACAGACACTTGCTGCTGTCGTCCTAAAGACCAGTGTCTGACGCGACAAACACAAGTGTCTGAGACGTCAGAAGCAAGTGTCTGTCAAACCGACTATTTACTACTGACAATCAGCACATTATTTTTTATCGAAAAATGATATTCGTAATGACCTGCGCCCCCACGTGGCGATTCAGGTTGCGCACCAGCAACTCCCTTCCCATCATCAATTCCTGGCGAAGGGCGGCGGAAGTCAGGTGCACATAAAGCACCTGGTTCTTGATATAAAGTTCACGGGTATAGGAAGCAATCGTAGGACCCAACACATCCGCCCACGAATTGATAAGCCGGCGTTCGTTCAACGGCGATTCCAGACTCTCCTGCCGGAGGTAATGGCGGATAAGCTCCCCTATCTGTTCGGCATTGTTACGCTTCATGCTTCCTCCTCTTTCATTTCAGACACCACGCCTTGTACCACACGAAACATCTTATAGTCACTGCCCACCTTGTGCAGAATGCGGTCCAGATGCTCGCGGTTGGTATCGGTGATGAATATCTGTCCGAAGCTGTCGCCCGCCACCAGTTTGATGATTTGCTCCACACGCGAGGCATCCAGCTTATCGAAAATATCGTCCAGCAACAGCAACGGGACGGTGGTTCCGGTACGCTTCAGAAAATCGAACTGAGCCAGCTTCAAGGCCACCAGATAAGTCTTGTTCTGTCCCTGAGAGCCCTCGCGCTTGATGGGGAAGTCGCCCAACAGCATATTCAGTTCATCCTTATGCACTCCGCGCAATGAATAGCCCATAATGCGGTCGCGCACCCGGCTCTCCTTCAGCACTTCCAGCAAAGAAGCGTTGCGGGCATGCGAGTCGTAGGACAACCCCACCTGTTCCTTGTCTTGCGAAATAAACGAATAGAAAGATTGGAAAATGGGAATAAACTCCCGGATAAAGGCTTCCCGCTTGCGGAACACCACCTCGCCCGCCTGCGCCATCATCTCCTCCCAGACCAGAAAAAGCTCCTCCTCCACCGGCTGCTCGCTCTTCAGCAGCGTGTTCCGCTGCACCAGCGCCTTGTTGTAGCGTATCAGCGCATCCAGATACTCCTTATCATATTGCGAAATCACCACGTCCATGAACCGCCGACGCTCGTCGCTGCCGCCTGCAATCAATTCCGAATCGGCGGGCGACACCATGACCAAAGGCAGAAAACCGATATGGTCCGACAGGCGCGAGTACTCCTTCTTATTGCGCTTGAACTGCTTCTTCTGACGCCGCTTCATGCCGCAATATATCTCTTCGGGAGTCCCGTCGCTTGCCTCATAAAAGCCCTGAATCACAAAGAAGTCGGCCTCATGGCGGATGTTTTGAGAGTCGATGGGATTACCCGCACTCTTGCAGAAAGACAAAAAATAGACAGCATCCAGCAGGTTGGTTTTCCCCATGCCGTTCTGTCCGAAAAGACAATTCAATTTGGGCGAGAAAGACAGCTCCACTTGCTCCAAATTCTTATAATTAAGTATGGATATACGTTTTAATACCATTATGCTAACGATAAGTTCGATTGCAAAAGTAGAAAGAATTTCGTGGTTTTTCCGTACAAAATAAAAAAAGATGCCGCTAAATTTCGCTGATAGCCATAAAAAACTTACTTTTGCGGGTCGAAATAGCGATAAAAGAATAATAACAAAAAGAATATATAAAATGGCAGAACAAAAAAAGACGAACGAGGCCTTGAACGTGGAAGACGCACTGACACAATCGGAGGCATTTTTCATTCAGAACAAAAAAGCAATCATCGGCGCAGTAGTAGCAATCATTGTCATCGTGGCCGGTGTAGTGATGTACAAGAACCTTTATGCAGACCCTCGTGAAGAGAAAGCGCAAGCAGCCTTGTTCAAAGGTCAAGAATACTTCGAAGCAGATGCCTACGCAGAAGCCCTGAACGGCGACAGCATCGGTTTCGCTGGATTTGCAAAGATTGCCAACGAATATAGCGGCACCAAAGCCGGCAACCTCGCCAAAGCATACATGGGTATCTGCTATGCTCACCTCGGCAAGTATGAAGAGGCAGTAAAAGCACTGGACAGCTTCGACGGTGACGACCAGATGGTGGCTCCCGCCATGATTGGCGCCATGGGCAACTGCTATGCACAACTCGGCCAGATGGACAAAGCCGCTTCCTTGCTGCTGAAAGCCGCCAACGAAGCCGACAACAACTCACTCAGCCCCATCTACCTGCTACAAGCCGGAGAAATCCTGGTGAAGCAAGGCAAATATGACGATGCCATCAAAGCATACACCACCATCAAGGACAAATACTTCCGCTCTTATCAGGCTATGGACATCGACAAATACATCGAACAGGCCAAATTGCTGAAGAAATAATATACCTTATTATATATAATCGCAGGCACGGATTACACGGAAACACGGAAAGAAATAACACAACCGTGTGATTCGCGTAATCCGTGCCTCTTTTTTCTCCTTCCCCCTTTTTTAAATTTCTAATTTTTTAATCTCAACTCATCATGGCAACAGCTTATCATAATCTTTCGGACTATGACTTCAATTCCGTACCCAATGCAGAAAAGATGAAATTCGGCATCGTTGTATCCGAATGGAACTACAATATCACCGGTTCCCTCCTGAAAGGCGCGGTAGAGACCTTAAAAAAACACGGAGCCAAAGACGAGAACATCTTGGTGAAGACCGTACCCGGCAGCTTTGAATTGATTTTCGGCGCCAATCAACTGATTGAATACAGCGATGTGGATGCCGTCATTGCCATCGGCTGCGTAGTAAGAGGCGACACCCCACATTTTGACTATGTTTGCATGGGAGCCACCCAAGGAATCACCCAACTGAACGCAACTGGCGATATACCAGTGATTTACGGGCTGATAACCACCAATACAATGGAGCAAGCCGAAGATCGTGCCGGCGGCAAATTGGGCAATAAAGGTGATGAATGTGCAATTACTGCAATAAAAATGATAGATTTCGCTTGGAGTTTACAAAAATAGTTGTACCTTTGCATCGCAATTGAGAAACAAACCTACTCAATGAGAGATTTGAAGTAGTTCTCGAAAGCAAAAGGGCAAATACCAGAGTGGCCAAATGGGGCAGACTGTAAATCTGCTGGCTTACGCCTTCGGTGGTTCGAAT
>NZ_JAICZW010000164.1 GCF_029057325.1 Bacteroides sp.
CGCTTATATACAAGTAATGGTAAGGTACTTTACTAATACCTTACCATTCCATTAGATTAAATCCATTACTCCATAAACCTTTCTGCTTTTGATTGATTGGAATCGTATCACTCTATTCATAAAATTCAGAAAGAACAACCATAACCAATCGTCATTGATAAACATTGCTGGGTTGTATTCGATATGCTCTCTTGTAAAGAAATCTTTCATTGCATCGGAATTAATTCTAACTTCCAATCTATGCAGCTGGTTAGGATTATCGTAACTTTCCATAATGTAATCCTTGTGGCTCTTGTTTTCTATCTCACGCTTCTTGTTGTATGCGTTGATGCTTAAATCATTTTTCTTCTGCTGGATAAGGATGCTATATTCTTTGATGCGTTCCAAATTACCAACCCCGATATAAAGAATGTCTTCAATGAGTTTCTTTCTATCTGTGATTTTCGTTCCATTGATGATAGGGTAGTAGTCTTTGTTCCTTATCATCTTAACCAATGCCTTTGAAAAATTAGTACTGGCATCAATGGCTAAATCCAAATGGGTAATGTTGTTGAACTCTAATCCTAACATCTGCTCGATGTAGTCTAAGAATACTAATCGTCCTTTGGTGTTATGATTGTACTTCAAATAGAATTGTTGGTTATCTATCTGTAACCATACAAATGACTGAAAAGTCTCATCGTGGTCCGAACGCAAACCCCATTGGATTGTTCCAAATACTTGCTCTTCCATATCCTCAAAGGTGTTATCATTATAGAATGTATAGACTATCTCATAGATGTAATTGAAGTGTGTTCCGTCTATTCTTCGTAACTGAAAATCCCACCCTTGAACTTCAAAAGTCTCTAATGGATTTTCTCTTAATTCGTGCAATCTGCTGGTATCTGATAATGTATAGCAGATTTTTAGTTTGTCAATAACTGGTATCATATAACCATTCATTTGTATAAATTATTTTTTCTTTGCCATAGTGCTTTCATTGCTTCCGATATGGCTTGCTTGTGTTGTTTAGTCTTTGGCTGATTCTTCAACGCTTGGCTAATCAACTTCTTTGTTGTAGCTGACTTCTTTCTACCTCGTAAAGCGTATGCAATCTTTCTTTTGGTTTGTTCATTCATTATTCAACCTTTTTACTATAAATAGTAGGCAGGTTGAAAATAGTTAGAAATAATTACAGGAAATTTTATGGAAAGAACGCTTTACTGGTAGAAAGGTTAAAATCGGCTCTATTAGAAAGCAGTTACCTAAGTCTTATTGCGCAAAGGCTTGTGCCACTATTTTTGCGTGTTGTAACTTATCCACCTTGATATATTTCAAGAAATTGGCTTCTGTGGTGTGTCCTGTGATTGCCATAATGCTTATGGTTGGAACACCTTTCAGATACATATTCGTTGCAAAACTTCTTCTTGCTGCATGGTTCATTAGAAACTCATATTTTGCTCCATTCTTGGTTTCTGTTTGTCCACCTTTAACACGAGATAGTGTAACTGGTTCTGTTATGCCAGCCCATTCAGCACACTTGCGAATGTGTTTTAGTGTTTTGCTCTTATCAACGCTCTTTGGGAGTACACCACCATATTTAGCTATGATTGCTTTAACCATTGGATGCAATGGGATGATAACCGTTTTATCTGTTTTATGGGTATGCACTACCATTGTATCATCGTTGATGTTAGCTTCTGATAAGTCTTTCCAATCTCCAAATCGAAGTCCAGTCCAACAAGCAACTATAAACAAGTCTCGTGTGATTTCTATATGGTCACGAGGGTCTATTTGTGCTTTAACCTCATCATTGAAGTCTATGGCATAGAGTTTGTTGATGTCCTCTTCTGTAAGATATACATTCTCAACATCGTGGCATTTGGTTTGATAGCGATGAAATGATTTATCGGTTATCAGTCCTTGAATTTCCGCTTCTGCTAACCATACTTTCATTATGCTATATTGAGCTGCAATGGTGTTGGCTGTATAATTCTTGGAAATCATCCAAGCGGTAAAGCGTTCTTCAAATTGAGAATTGAAGATTTCCCATACCAATCTAATACTTTTGTCTGCACAGAACTTTTGAAGTCTCTTCAAGGCATTGCGATGATTGTAGATTGTTCCATTCACAATTTTTCGCTGGGTGTCCTTATTGACCATTTGCGATTTGCGTTCAATGTAAGCGTTGATAAAATCGGTTGGGTTTTTACGGATGTTGGCTTCAATGCCTCTTATCTTACCATTGATGAAACTGGTGAAGTTCTTGGCATTGTGTTCCATTCCATTGCTCATTAAATGGCTTTGGCTAACTTGGATTCCGTATTCATGGCAATATCCAAGTATCTTTTTCAGTCCTTTGTTTACACCTTTATTATAATTGAGTTGTACTCTACCCAAAACACTATCTTCTGATGCTCGTTCACCTACTTGTGTTCTTGTAGTCTTAATCCAGTACTCTGGTTCAATCAATAAGCCAGTATATGCTCTTACTCTTTCCTTATTGATAGTTGTTGTCAACCATATTTGAGATTTCTTACTTCCAATACCTTTGAGGTTGAAATTAATCTTCATACTAAATCTACCGTTTATCGAAACTTCGTTTTCAACCATAACATTATATATTTTAAAGTGTCCTCTTGTGAGGACTTATTTTGTTTTACCTTTTTATTTAAAGTATATCGTCTCCTAAAAAGAAGTCAATACCTTGGATGAAAAATATTTTTCTTATCCTCAAAATTACTGGAAAAAAATGGACTGGAGAAATGGTTGAAAATGGTACTGGTGTCAAAAACTGGTATCAATTTAGATTCGTTAACAAAATAGCTAAAATACCTTCCTGAGGGCACTGGAGGCTATATATCAACGAAATAGCCTTGACCTATGGTAGGGTCAAGGCTATTGAAATATGCTCTAAAAGGGCTTTATTTTATTCCCATTCAATCGTTGCACTGGGCTTCGGCGACATATCGTAGCAAACGCGGTTTACGGTCGGCACCTCTTTCAAGATACGGTCGGTAATCTTCATCAAAATGGGCCAATCTACCGGTTCGATGGTAGCGGTCATGGCATCCACCGTATTGACGGCACGAATGATGACAGGCCAATCGAAAGAGCGTGCATTGTCGCGCACACCTACCGACTTGAAGTCGGGCACTACCGTAAAATATTGCCATACCTTCTTATCCAGACCTGCCAATTGGAATTCCTCACGCAGGATGGCATCCGACTCGCGCACGGCTTCCAAGCGATCGCGGGTGATGGCTCCCAAACAGCGCACACCCAATCCGGGTCCGGGGAACGGTTGGCGATAGACCATCTCGTAGGGCAAGCCAAGTTCAACGCCGCAAGCACGCACTTCGTCCTTGAACAACTGGCGCAACGGCTCTACCAGCTCAAACTGCAAGTCTTCGGGCAGACCACCTACATTGTGGTGCGACTTCACCATCTTGGCAGTCTTTGTCCCGCTCTCCACGATATCAGGATAGATGGTGCCTTGTCCCAAGAAGTCGATGCCGTCCAGTTTGCGGGCCTCTTCCTCGAAAACACGGATAAACTCACCGCCGATAATCTTGCGTTTCTGCTCGGGGTCGGCCACACCGGCCAATTTATCCAAGAAACGGTCGGTGGCATCCACATAAATCAGGTTTGCCTTCAACTTCTTTTGGAAGATATCAATCACGGCCTCCGATTCACCCTTGCGCATCAATCCGTGGTTCACATGCACGCAAACCAGGTTGTCGCCGATGGCTTTCAGCAGCAAAGCCGCCACTACGGAACTGTCCACACCTCCGGACAGGGCCAGCAACACCTTGCGGTCGCCCACCTGTCGGCGAATCAGTTCCATCTGATCGTTGACAAAGTTGGTCATGTTCCAGTTGGCCTCGGCCTTGCAGGTATCAAATACGAAAGATTTCACTGCCGCTTTGATGGCTTCCACATCGTCCGTAAATTGCGGAAGTTTCACTTCACACAAAGCCTTGTCATGTCCGGCTGCCATTACGGGAAATCCGGCCTCATACACTTCAGGAAGTACATCGATGGCTATTCCATCAATCACATTGTTCGGTCCACCGTTGATGATGATACCTTTTACATTCGGCAAAGCCTTCAGTTCGGCAGCGGTAATGTCGTGAGGATAAATCTCACTATACACGCCCAATGCACGAATTGCTCTGGCAAGCACCGTGTTCTCATGGCTTCCCAAATCCAGAATCACAATCATGTCCTGCTTCATTCTATCTCTATATTTAAAGTTAATAAATTCCGTTTCGGTTATTCCCACTCAATTGTCGAAGGTGGTTTTGACGAAATGTCGTAAGTGACGCGATTCACTCCCTTTACCTTATTTATAATGTCGTTGGAGACCTTGCCAAGGAATTCGTAAGGCAGATGTGCCCAGTCGGCAGTCATGGCATCGGTAGAAGTGACGGCACGCAAAGCAACGGCACGCTCGTATGTACGTTCGTCACCCATCACGCCCACACTTTGCACCGGCAACAGGATGACACCCGCCTGCCATACCTGATGGTAGAGCGACGTCTCGTTGCCATCGGCATCCTTCACCTTCCAGTCGCGCAAGCCTTGAATAAAGATGTCATCGGCCTCTTGCAACGTATGCACCTTCTCGGGCGTTATGTCGCCTAAGATGCGGACAGCCAATCCCGGTCCCGGGAAAGGATGGCGGGTTATCAGATGTTCGGGCATTCCCAACTCACGTCCCACGCGACGAACCTCATCCTTAAACAGCCACTGCAACGGTTCGCACAGCTTGAGGTTCATCTCCTCGGGCAGTCCGCCTACATTGTGATGGCTCTTGATGGTCTTACCGGTGATGTTCAGGCTCTCGATGCGGTCGGGATAGATGGTACCTTGTGCCAGCCAGCGGGCATCGGTTATCTTATGCGCTTCGGCATCGAACACCTCGATGAAGTCGCGACCGATGATCTTGCGCTTCTTCTCCGGCTCGGTCACTCCGGCCAAGTCTTTGAAGAACTTCTCACTGGCATCTACGCCAATCACGTTCAGCCCCAGACACTCGTAGTCGTGCATCACATTCTTGAACTCGTTCTTACGGAGCAGGCCGTGATCCACGAAGATACAGGTCAGGTTGCTGCCGATGGCGCGATGCAGCAGCACGGCAGCCACGGAAGAGTCCACGCCACCGCTCAATCCCAGGATGACCCGGTCATTTCCAAGCTGTTCCTTCAGCTCTGCCACAGTGGTATCTACAAACGAGGCCGCACTCCAGCTCTGGCTGCAACCGCAAACCTCCACCACGAAATTGCGCAACATCTGCGTACCGTCTTCGCTGTGGAACACTTCGGGATGGAACTGCACACCCCACATTTTCTCTCCCTCCACCTGATAGGCGGCAATCGCCACCTTGTCTGTAGAGGCAATCACCCGGAAGTTGCCGGGAACGGCTGTAATCGTATCGCCGTGGCTCATCCAGACCTGGGTATTCTCCTTCACGCCTTTGAAAAGGATATTTTCACGGTCGAAAGAACTGAGATGCGCACGTCCGTATTCACGGGTACCGGCAGGCTCCACCCGTCCACCATTGCTATAGGAGATAAACTGTGCGCCGTAGCAGATACCCAGTATGGGATACCGTCCGCGAATCTCGTCCAAGTTCACCTTGAACGCGCTTGCATCATATACAGAAAAGGGGCTACCCGAAAGGATAACTCCTTTTACAGACTCATCCCCCTGCGGGAATTTGTTGTAAGGTACAATTTCGCAATACACATTCAGTTCGCGAAGACGGCGGCCGATGAGCTGCGTGGTCTGCGAACCGAAATCAAGAATAATAATCTTCTCTTGCATAAATCTCTGTGGATTTTAATAAATATGGTGCAAAAGTAGAAAAAAGTCAGAAAATACCTCTCAACAAGAGGCAAAAAACTTACATCAAGCGATAAAGCCTATCCTGCGACGAGGCATCAACTGCGGAAAATCCCTTTTCACGAATTTCAATGCGGCTTGCTCGATGTCGGAGATTTCGATGGTTCGATACACTTCGACACTTGCCGGCATTCCACCCTGAACAATCCGTTTGGCCATGGCCTGCAAAACACCCGACGTAATGAACTGATTCATCCAACGGGCATTTCCGAAATGGCGATCCTTGCGGCTGAGCGCCTCTCCCACCATGGTCTTCAACAGCGATTCGGCCTCATCGGAAAGCAAATATCCTTTCCGCTCCAGCAAGCTGGCACCTATCTGCATCAACTCTCCGGCATCGTAGTCATCGAAATGGAATTTATGGGGGAATCTCCCTTTCAGACCTTGATTCCGCTGCATCAGGCGTTCCATCTCGTCGGCATAGCCCGCCATGATGACAAGTGTGTCCGAGTGCGGCCGGGCCAGCAAGGTGAGCAAGCACTCAATGGCATGATTGCCATAGTCCTTACGATCCTCCAACGAGTCGCACAAAGTATAGGCCTCGTCAATGAAAAGCACGTTTCCCTTGGCGCGTTTCAGCAAAGCGACCATCTTCTCCTCAGTCTCGCCGATGTAGCGCCCCACCATCTGACTGCGTTCCGTCGCAATCACCTCCCCCTTGGAAAGCAATCCCAGAGAGTGGTAAATCTTCCCGATCATCCTCGCCACCGTGGTCTTTCCGGTTCCCGGATTCCCGGTGAAAATCATGTGGTACGTGCCGTCTTCCTCTGCCGGGAGCCCCAATAACCGCCTCTGCTCGTTGAAGCGGACTTGGTAGAAAACAGCGGTCAATTCTTCCTTCAAGGCGTGCAGGCCTACCATTGCGTTCAGCTCCTTCATGCTCTCTTCAAAGAGAGCGGGAGCCGTGGTGCCGTTTCGGCGGTCATTCGTCTTCAGCAAGTAAGAAGCGAGAGCGATGTCTTCGGGAAACACGGTCAGCAACTCTTTTTGCCGAATGCTCTGATCAAACAGCAAAGTCTCCCGAAGGCGTTGCTTCATCCGGCCGGCAATGCCCCGGCAGACAAAACGGTCAATCTCCTCTTTACCCCAATGGGATATTTCCGGCCACGACTCACCGACTTGCACGGCCAGCGCATTTTCCGACATGGCATCGAGGCTGAAAGAGGCCTGCTCGATTTGCCGTTGCACGAGGTGTGTCATTTCGGCTACGGAGAAGGACCGGACATCAAAACGGGTATCGGCAGGAAAGCAGGCCGCCATCCGAGGCGCATACGCAAACACCTGCTCCACCTCGTCGCGGGTGCCGCAAAGGATGAGCGACCAGAACACGGTTTCGTCTAAAACGGCCTTTTCGATTCGGGTCAGCAACTGTTGCCCATCCGGTGTCAGCAGCGCAGACAGGCCGAATAAGGCCAAGGTACGCTCACCACGTCCCTCGATATAGCCATCGGCAGATTCTCCGCCAGAGGCGGAAGCGGAGGCCACCCATTCCGCACAATCTATCTGCCTGTAACTTTCCGTGCAGAAATTCAGCAAGTTTGGCAGGCAATAGGCTAACCGCTTGGCATGAAAAAGCTTGGAAGCCGTGACAACAGCAAACGTGTTGCTGCGCAGTCCACCGAGGTTATGAAGCGAGCAGAAGCGGTTGAATTCGTTCATGCGCGACAGCTTCACCAGATGCCGCTTGACATGCCCCAATCCTTGCAACTCCCTCACCTGTTTCCATTTCTTCTGCGCATCCGGCTCCAGCTTCTTCACCATCCAATACTCCTCCTCTTCTTTCTGAAGCAGACGGCATCGGCCTTCGGTCGTTTCAGCGCCTTGATAGTCGAAGGTGACAAGCATATAAGGCTCGCGGTTGTACGACACGACTGCAAAATAGCTTCCCGGCATCCAGATGTTTTCCGAATGAAGAGAGACCGAGCACGCGGATTTAGGGAAACGCCCCCCTGATATATACCGACCGGCACGCGCCATCAGGTGCCAATCCCGGTCATAGCAGGCGAGGCCAAGCTCCACTCCCTCTTCTTTGCCACACCCGGCGGCATATTCCGTGTTCTTTGTCCTATCGGCAACCAGGCTGACGCGCAGCGCACCGGAAGTCAATCCACCTCCGCGCAGGGTACTCGCCGGACGGGAAACGACCGCCTTCCGGAAAACGGGATGCGCCAACTCCTCTCCTGCCCTCAACACCATGAAGGGAAAACAGAGATGCCCGTTGACGGTGTCAAACAGATGTTCGTCGGAAGCCTCCTGCATATTTTTGCCCAACAGGAAGTATTTTCCGGGATGCAAAAAATTGTATTCGGAAGAGAAAGAGAAGCAGAAACAATCATACTCTTCCATGCTCCGCACAGCTCTGGCCACGGGCTGTTCCGTACCCTCGCAATAGAGATAAAAAGAAGCGGTGTCATCCAACTCTCCGTCCATACGAAGTCTCATCTCCGCCGGATTTTGCGAAGCAGCCTCTGTCGCAAAAAGACGGGCCGCATCCTTGCCCGGACAGATGGTCAATCCATCCAAAGAGAGTGTCAGTTGACCGACCTTGCCGATGGATTCCGGTTCGGCTTTTTGGGGAACAAAGTAACGGTACCCCTTGTAAAGGCAGCGTTCCATATCCATAAGTTCGGTGTGAAATGAAAATTGTTTTTTATTATGTATCATAGCTGTAACTTTTTTTAGTGAATAAATAGAGATAATAAAAAAGTTTTCCGACCCGACCATTCATGTATAAAAAAGGGCGCGACATGAACCGTCGGATGGTGTCCAACATGTCAAAGAACGAAATGCAAAACGACTATCAACGCAAGGATGCTATATCCCCACGTCGCCGTTGCACGATTGATTCTTTGATTTTGGACTGCTATGATGCATATTATATGGTATAATAGAACGGATGAATTGAATGCTATCATCCGATTTCGGGACAAAGATAGAGGGTTTAGGAAAAATTTGCAAGGAAAAAGGAATATATTTCACGTTTTTTTTATTTACGGGAGTCAAAGCCGATACGCTTGTGCAGAATGCCATTACGAATACATTGGCTTTGACTCCTATATTCAGGTACATCTATTTCCATATCCATGTTGATGTTATTTGGCTATTAAAATCAGAATCACTGCAAGGACGAGGAAGCCGGGGAAAACAGCCTCAACCATCCATACCGAAGCCCGGCTCCAATGTGTCTAATCACCGATATGAACCATGAGCGTGTGAACATATCGGTTCTGACTACTTAAGTGTCTGTCGCAGAAAGACAGCGTTGCTGTCAACTTCCGAAGCAACAAGATTGTATTCCGAAGGTATATATATTGTATCTCCAATCGCTACAATCGGTGTAGGAACATTTAAATTCCCGGAAAATCTCCACTCCTTTCCATCTGTATTGCGCTTTAATCTACGTGATATTATCCAAGGCCCAAATTTAGTGTATAGGAAAGAATAATCTGAGTTATAGCAGATTACATCCGGTAGTTCAACGCAGACAGTATCATCAAATGAAATTGTTGTATGCTCTCCCCACCAAATCAAAGTGTCTTGAACTTCTTTAGGCAAATCGGAATACACGACTCTTTCGCCATCAGTGTAATCTATGGGACGAGTGCATCCTAAATAAAAACCAATTACTCCGATGGCTATAACACCTGCTATTTCCTGCCACTTTTTCATACGCCTAATGCTTTTGTCCGTGCCACAAAGTTAATACAAATCTTGCTAAAATCCTTGTATTACCATGCGTAAAGTGCTTGAGCTGAACCGAAAACTGAAATTCTATCCTTTTTTGACGTGATTCTGCTGTTTCAGCCTCATTTCCCTGCTTTTTCCTTCTGTTTTGGCTACAAATTTATATACATAGCCATATTCATTTCAACGCCTCGATTTTAGCAATGGTGGAATCAGGCAAAATGTCTATGCCGTAGAATAAATGGCTACTCTGATAGCCGAGAAAGTTTATATATTTTAGGATAAGCGCGTATTTGCTTTGTGTTCTCGCCATGTCAATGCTGCCGTTCTCATCAAAGCAGATAACCTCATGGTGGGCTATGCGGTTACGGAAAGTTTTTATCTCCTGAAGTTCGTTGAACACCGCTCTTTGCCCTAATCCGGTAGTGCGATTAGGGAATATGCGCAATAAGTTCTGACCACCAAGTCTAAACGGCTGTCGTGTAAACAAGTGTGTCCAAAAGCCAAAAGAGACAGAGGAAACGACACGATCGCTTGTATATCGCCCGTTTTGCCTAAGCATAGCGATTATCCGAAGTACCTCATTTTTCTGCGGCGCATTTTCAATCATACCTCCGGGTTGCATCTGATTCTCCACCCATTCAACATCATTAAAAACGCTCTGATAATGAGCGTTTATGGCATTACGAAGCACTACCTCAAAGATATTCAGTATGCCATAAAACTTTTGACATAACTTCACGTTATACCTATAAAGGGTTAGTGCTTTGGCTGTATTACCGCCGCAAGCAACTAAATATTTGTTGAGGCGAGCCGTAGAAAAAGCCTTTTCATACTCAGAATATTTCATTTCATGATTTTTAGCGTATTGCAAATTGCAAAATTACGAAATTATTTCTAATTTTGCAACGGAATCCCCCGAGTGTCCCTGTCTTCGGACAAACCTCGGGGTTTAGTTTTTTTAAGCCACTCCTAATCCGGGCGGCTTTTCTTCTGCTATCCGAAAACTTCCGTGCCTGAAATCATGACATTATGCAAGCAACAACAAGGTGCACCGTCATCTATCCATGCCTCCCTTTTTGTCTTCAAAAATTCCGTTGGCAAATAGAGTGTGCATAGTACCCTGTCTGCTCCCTACCTGCTCCTTACCAACTCCCTACCTGCTCCTTGTATATCCCGTCTCTATAGACAGGGAGAAAACAAGGAGAAGATATACGCTAAAATTGTTGACGGCAAAAAAGTTGAAGCGATAAATCTGGCGGATAGTGAACTTGTTGGTCAGTAACTCCCCTACGACAAATCGAAAAAGTTATAAATAATTACAGCAAATCTCTTCTTCCCGAAAATTCCGTCTGCCTCTATTCTTCCGGTCCGCCTCTTATCCGGTCCTGACTTGCTCCATACTTCCTTCGGACGTTCTTCGGACGTTCTTCGGACATTCTTCGGTCCTAGGGAGTGGAGTTTGTCCGAAGAACGTCCGAAGCCGAATAGGCCCTGATAGGGGTCGGACAGGAAGCGGATAGGAAGAAGAAAGGAAAAGAAGGAAAAAGGCGTTTTTTCATCGGGACGTGACGGCTGCGAAAAGAGTGGTAGAAAACATTTTACATTAAAAAAGAGAAAGCGTTTATCTCAATGACACTTTTACACTTGTTGGCAATCCGACAATCCGGCAACAGAACCAAAGGCATCCTGCAATACTGACGATGCAGACCTATTTTTGCATTCAATTATCTCCCCTCTTCACGCAAGCAGGCGCCACCCCCACAACCTTCTTGAACAGCAGACTGAAACATTGCACATTGGCATAGCCCAACCGGCGTGCCACAAGGGCCGGCGTGTTCCCCGCCACGAGTAACATCCTCCGGGCAACTTCAAGCCTCTTCTGTTGGAAGTATTCGTCCAAGGTCTTTCCAGTCTCGAACTTCAGCAGGTCGTTGAAGTAGGGGACGGAAAGGCCCAGCCGCACGGCGCAATACTCCGGCGTGGGCAAAAGGGCGTCGCGCAGACGGCCGGAGGCGATATAGGCGTCAAGCAACGCCTCCAGCTCTTTGAGCACGCTCTTGTTCTTATGCTCGCGTGTGATGAACTGCCGTTCGTAGAAACGGGTGCAATAGTCCAGCATCAGTTCAATGTGGCGCGAGAGGATGGTGGCGGTGTGGGTGTCGATGGGGCGATGCAACTCCTCTTCGATGTTTTGGATGCAGCAAGTGACGGTGGCGGTCTCACGCTGCGACAGGTGCAGGGCCTCTTCCTTCTGATACGAAAAGAAGGTGTAGTTCTTGATGTGATTCAGCAACGAGGTGCGATAAAGCAAATCGGGATGGAACGCCAGCAACCAGCCCTTGTCGGGCAACACGCCCGCCTCGCTCATGCGGAAAATGTCGCCGGGCTTGAGAAACACCATCGTCGCCGTGGAGTAGTCGTAATACTTGCGACCGCAACAGCAACAATCGTCCGCACACTCCTCGATGAGCAGCACGGCATAGAACTCGAACTTCACCGCCTCCTGCCGCAGGTCGGGATGCTCCAAGTTGATGATGCTTGCCTGCGGATGCAGCGTCTTGCACCCCAGGCAACGGTTGCACTCGCACACGCTCTTGATATCCAACATATCTTCTTTCATCCCTCTCCCCTCAGCCAATCATCCGCAAGCGGTATTCGTTCGGCGTACACCCCACCTGCTTCTTGAACAGGCGGCAGAAGTGCTGCGGATACTGGAATCCCAAGGAGTAGGCTATCCGGCTCATGGTCTCCCGCGTACCGGAGAGGCGGTCCTTCGCCACTTCGATTACTTTTGCGTGGATATACTCTTGCGGCGTTTTGCCGGTCTCCTTCTTCAGCATGTCGCCGAAATAGTTGGGAGAGAGGCAGAGCTTGTCGGCAAAGTGCTTCACGGAAGGAAGCCCGTCGAGTTCGGCGGCAGGTCCGCTGAAATAGTCATCCAGTAACTGCTCGAAGCGGACCAGCACATCGTGATTGCTCTTGCTGCGCGTGATGAACTGGCGCTCGTAGAAACGCATGCAGTAGCCGAGCAGCAGTTCGATATAGGTGACAATCAGCGTCTTGGTATGCTTGTCTATGCCATGTTCCAGCTCCTTGCGGATGATTTTGAGGCAATCCAGGATGATAGCCTGCTCCTCTTCGGACACGTGCAACGCTTCGTTAATCTCATACGAGAAGAAGGTGTATTTCTTCATCGCTTGGTTCAGCGGCGTGCCCCTGAGCAGGTCGGGATGGAAGAGGATGCCGTAAGCGTTGGTCTGTATCCGGTCATGGGTAGCGGTGGTCTCCGCCGTTTGTCCGGGGGCGAAACAGACGATGGTGCCCTCTTCGTAATCGTACTT
>NZ_JAICZW010000165.1 GCF_029057325.1 Bacteroides sp.
TCTTATCTCTACAATTAATAGGAGAAACCGATTACTAACCAATCGTCTACACAACTCGTAATAAAGTTTTATCAAATCCTTTTTATAAAGCTACTACAATTTTAAGAGAAACTACCATCTATACCCCCATTCACTAAAATGTTGCAATTAAAGCATTGGTAATTAAAAGAGAAATGATTACCTTTGTCTTAAACTCATAATCAGAAGATTTATGGAATATATTAATGAATTTCACAAAGAATGGATAGAACGTACTCGTCAATCAATAGCCTCTTGGAGCAAGCGACCTGCATCGCCAAAAGAAGTAAGGAAGCAGCAGGAGAAACTGAATCAACAGAGGGCTATAAGAGAAGGCAAACAGAAGAACTGATAAAGTTTGCCAATGACAATGGTCTATGGATTGACTTATCACACCTCAACATTACTTATATGGATAGAGGTGGTGAGAATGAAGTGTTCCATGATGGTAATGTGTCTGTTGTAAAATTAAATAACTTTGAGTACGCTGGGGATGATTTAGAGAACTTCTTCATTCGCATTGCTGCACACAACAAGTTCTTTGGCAATGTGCCTTATCAAATGATAGGTTTCGCCTATAACAGTACACAAGAGTTCTGTGCAGCTCTCGTTCAACCTTATATATTAGCAGAACGAGAAGCTACGGAAGATGAGATAGCCGCTTATATGCAAGCATTAGGCTTTGAAATGGACTATTACGACGAATATCATAATTCGGATTATGAAGTGTTTGATGCAGTTCCCAATAATGTGCTTTATGGCATAGACGGAGATTTATACTTCATTGATACACAGATTAGATTACTGTCTTAACTCCATTAGGAGTACTCTCATCTAAAGGGTAAGGCATAGGCATTTGCCCACGATGCAGCCCTTTTTGATAATTCGTTCTTTTATTTACTAACAAGGAGTTTACCCATTGCTATTATAGCATTGATTAATAACCGATTGCAAAGACTTACAGGGATGCAGTGTCGCTGCTTCTTACGGTATGACCGATACAATGGGCCGTATGCACTCCGACGCTCAGTTCGCAGGTTCTTCATCTGTACCCGCTCACGTAGAAATGATGGGTTTCTTGGGTATTGGTAACAACCCGATGGTAGGTTGTACAATGGCTTGCGCAGTTGACATGGCTACCGCATTCAGCAAGTAATATGAATTGACATCAATAAATAAGCTCCTGCAATCCTAATGGTTACAGGAGCTTTTTATATAAATTGATTTAGAAAAAACAACTAACGCCAGCGATATAGTTTTATAAATATTTATCTACCCCATCCGCACAATATACCGACTTTCGCTCGTCCAGCATCCTCAAGTGCTGCAAATTCTCAGCTCTATTGTACCTAAACTTCTCTTCATGCCAAAGGTGATAAACAATACCTGCGAATTTCAAGCATCGTTTTTTACAGCCACTATTTAACAAACGCTTGCCTAAATCAACATCCTCACTTCCCCAACCTTCATAAAATTCATCATAGCCGTTTACCTTAATGAAATCCTCACGGAAAAAAGACATGTTACAGCCTAATGCAACCGAACGTTTCTTGCGATACCTCGAAGCCAAGAGACGAGCTAACCATACACAACGGATTGCATTCTCTGGCTTGCTTTCAATGCCCTTCGTCCAAAAATGAATTGAACGCACTATGCCAGCCTCACATATATCCTTTGTCAGTTTTTTACCTAAATATACCCTCCCACCTTTCACATAAACACCATGATTGGCCTCACGAAGATGATCAGCTATCAGATTCGGGTGCAGGAACACATCGCCATCTATCTCTATGATATAATTTCCCATACTACGGGCTACACACTTGTTGCGCATCATCGCCAACCGGAACCCCTTGTCTTCATGCCACACATGTATGATAGGAAACGGTGCTTGCTTTTGCAGCCTTGCTATCAACAAGGCAGTTTCTTCCGTAGAACCATCATCTCCTACAATAACCTCATCAGGCAGAACCGTCTGCCTAAACAAACTAAGCAAACAGACTTGCAGAGCATCACAGCGATTGTAAGTAGAGACTATCACGGAAATGCTCCCTATATCTTTTCTATTCATTACTATCAGATTTAAATAAGTTAATTAGATTGATTATTAACACTCTACACGTTCTTACTTTCTTTACATAATAGATGAAACACTGCTTTGACAAGTGCAGAGTACACAGCATAAAACCGCATGCTATTTGATTGATTGCTATATTAGAAATAGGACTGTCTGTTTCGTAAATATCTATATCGCAGCCAATGTTTCCGAACTGACCATTATACAATAAAAAAAGCGTGGAAACCATTGAGTATTATTGCATTGAGGCTCTGGACTTGCCCTTACCCAATAATAAACAATAGCCCACGCCAAACGTTATATAATCCACCTAACTAAGCGGGTATATAGCATTGACGCGAGCGTTCTTGTCTATTATCCTGGGTAATAGAATTGTCCAGATTCCAATGCAAGATAATATCTCAAACGCTCTTCGTTAACTAATAAGTCCTTTCATCCTTAACTCATTAAGTATCTGAAATTGTTGCAAATTTAAGATTTTACGGTTTACTGGCAAAAAATTATCGTTTCTTTATTTAAAAATGTATTCGTACACAACGCAATTTACCGAAAACTTCTCTACCGCACGCCTTGAAGAATTCTTTTTAGGAAAGAGATAGAAACAGACCGAAAAAACATCCGATTGCCTTATCGACCATTCATACAAAGATTTCTCTGCGAAACACATTAAATACTTTCTCCACCTTCAAAGTGCCCTATCGGTGGTTAGCAAAAATTCTCCGCTCCTCTACAATAGCCCAAGCCATTTGCACACAAAAAAAATAGAGGGAAGCCAGCCGCGCCCCCTCTATTTTGAACTAGTACCTTCTTTATATCACTAAGTTACTGATTCAGTAACTGCATCACAGCAGCATTAGATTTGCTGCCGGACTCTTCCAAAGAAGTGGCAGAAAACACATGGTCTAATTGATAAACAGGAATGCTGACTGCCGGATTGAAATTTTCTGAATCCATATAATTGGCTATGGACCTCAACAATTGCTTTACCGCAATTCGATTATCCATGTCCTTCTTAACATCCACATTAAGTACAAACAAACGACCGTCACCTACTTTGGCTTCAAACGATATGCCGAGCTTTCTGTTTACTTCATAAGTATCTATGCTTTGTATGATAGGCTCAAGCTCTCTGAGATCGGTCAAATCGACGGCCTGACCATAGTTTAAGATGTCCCACCACTGCCAGTCTGCATAATCGGTGGTCGGGAAATCCACAAAAGCAGGATGAGAAGCATCTATCCATGTGCCAACAATCATAGGCGCCCAATTAAACATGATAGGATTCCAGAAATGACTGGCAAAACGCGTTTTTCTGCCCATCACCTTATCGGGTATGAAAAGAACCTTCTCACCTTTCAGCAGCCTCTCCTTAGCTTCGTTCCAGTCGTTCACACACTTATATGCGATGTCATGTTTTACCTCCTTTGGATAAATCCAAATATCCCACTCATTTTTTACTCCGCCGTTCAACTCAGCTTTTAATGTATATTTACCTGCCTTATCGATGGATTGCAGCCCTATGCTGACCAGCCCCAATGAGTCAACGTTTCCAACAGACAAATCCCCGTGTTTCAACTTTCCGTTGTCAATGACATTCTGTTGCTCATCAACAAGTTTCCAGTTTAGGATGCCTTTCCTTACGTCTTTTTCTCCAAACTGATACACACCGAACTTCACGTCAAACGTTTCATTATTGAGATACGTACGCTTTAAGAAACGTGCCAACAACACCACGGGCGCACAAGACTCACGGAATTTTTCGGGACTCACAAGGCCTTTGCTTTCCCAAAAAGCATCCAGAATACCCACAAAAGCACTGCCCTGCCCCGGAAAATCAGCCAGCCCCAACAACTGAAAACCGCCGGAATTTGGTGTTCTAAGCAAAGATTCGTTCACCTCCTTATAC
>NZ_JAICZW010000166.1 GCF_029057325.1 Bacteroides sp.
ATGGTGTTGCCCATGCGAAGCATTACAGAACCGTCTGCCTGTTTTGCCAGCTTTCCCGTTTCGAGCGTGATGGTTCTTCCATCAGGAAGCTCGATTGTCTTAACAATTGGGTTAATCATAAAAAATACTTTATATCTAATTTCTTTCAAAAATCGTGCAAAGATAACTAATTTATTCGTCTAAGATGGTGGGAATGAGATAAAAAGTTTGTATTTAGGCGTTTTTTGCTGTTTTCTATGCGTAAGAAGCAGGAAAAATGCTTTGACTAAACTTGAAAAGGCGTATATTTGCAGGCGACTTTGAAAAATAAAACTAAAGATACGATATGAAAAAAGTCTTTTTGATGGCACTTGCGGCAATTGCTTTGAGTGCTTGTAATTCCGAACCGAAATTCAAGGTGGAAGGTGAGGTGTCCGGTGCCGATGGCAAAATGCTCTATTTGGAGGCCTCGGCATTGGAAGGTATTGTTCTGTTGGATTCCGTAAAGCTGAAAGGGGACGGCTCTTTCGCCTTTAAGCAGGCGCGTCCGTCATCGCCCGAATTTTACCGCTTGCGAGTGGATGACAAAGTCATTAATTTCTCCATTGATTCTACGGAGACAGTTTCGGTGAAGGCACCATACGCCGACTTCGCTACAGCCTATACGGTGGAAGGATCGGTCAATAGCTCAAAGATGAAAGAGCTGACAATGAAGCAGATGAAGCTTCAGGCCGATGTGAACAGCTTGTTGCAGGAAATGCAGGCGCACAAGCTGGGGGTTGATGTCTTTAATGACAGCCTTGCCGTCTTGCTGAAGAATTACAAGGATGAGGTGAAAATCGGCTACATCTTTGCCGCTCCTAACACGGCTGCCGCTTATTTCGCTTTGTTCCAGAAGCTGAACAACTACCTGATTTTCGACCCGCTGAACAGCAAGGATGATATCAAATGCTTTGCGGCGGTGGCAACCACCCTGAACAATACCTATCCGCATGCCGACCGTTCCAAGAACCTTTATAATATCGTAATAAAAGGTATGAAAAATACCCGTACTCCGCAACAGAGGGTATTGGAAATTCCTGAGGAGTCCATTAGCGAGACGGGTGTGATTGACATCAACCTGCGTGATATGAAAGGCAATACGCATAAGTTGAGCGAGCTGAAAGGAAAGGCGGTCATCGTGGACTTTACCATTTATCAGAGTGCCGTTTCTGCCGCACATAACTATATGTTGCGCGACTTGTACGATAAATATGCCGACCGCGGGTTGGAAATTTATCAGGTTTCACTGGATGCAGACGAACATTACTGGAAAACGATTGCCGACAACCTGCCGTGGATTTGTGTGCGCGATGGCAATGGTATCTATTCATCTGTTGCGGCTCTTTATAATGTACAAAATGTTCCTACCTTGTTTTTGGTCAACAAGAACAATGAGTTGAGCGACCGTGGTGAGAACATCAAAGACTTGGAAACAGCTGTGAAAGCATTACTCTAATTTGTTATAAATTAGAAGTTAACGTTTAAATATGTTGCAAAGCAGTTCTTTTTGCTTGACACGCATTGTGTAAAACGCTATCTTTGCGAGGAAATTAAAAAAAGAGGGTTCCAGCATACTGACCTATGTTGGAATTCTTTTTTGTTTTATAGCATCATTCATAAATTTTATAATAAGGAGGAAAAACGTATGGCTTATATGTCAGAAGAGGGCTACAAGAAATTGTTGGCCGATCTGAAGCAGTTGGAGACGGTGGAACGTCCCAAAATCTCAGCGGCGATTGCCGAGGCTCGCGATAAGGGCGACTTGTCGGAAAATGCAGAGTATGATGCAGCCAAGGAGGCTCAAGGCATGCTTGAGATGAAAATCAATAACTTGAAGTTGACCATCGCCGATGCCAAGATTATTGATGAGTCTAAGTTGAAAACTGATTCAGTACAGATTCTTAATAAGGTGGAACTGAAGAACGTGAAGAACGGCATGAAGATGGTTTATACCATTGTGTCGGAAAGCGAAGCCAACCTGAAGGAGGGCAAGATTTCAGTGAATACCCCGATTGCGCAAGGCTTGCTTGGCAAGAAAGTGGGTGACGTTGCGGAAATCAAAGTTCCGCAAGGCATCATTAACTTAGAGATAGTGAATATATCATTTTGATGGAAGGCAGGTCCGCGTGCGGGCTTGCCTTATTTTTATAATTTAGTAATAGTTATGGCAACAATATTCAGCAGAATTATAGCAGGTGAGATTCCTTGCTACAAGGTGGCGGAGGATGATAAGTTCTTTGCGTTTCTCGACATCAATCCGTTGGTGAAGGGGCATACGTTGGTCGTACCCAAGCAGGAAGTGGATTATGTCTTCGATTTGGATGACGAGGATTTGGCGGCGATGCATGTGTTCGCCAAGAAAGTAGCGCTTGCCATCGGAAAGGCTTTCCCGTGCCGGAAGGTTGGAGAAGCGGTGCTGGGACTTGAAGTGCCCCACGCCCACATTCATCTGGTTCCTATGCAGAACGAGAAAGACATGCTTTTCTCCAATCCCAAACTGAAACTGACGGATGAAGAGTTCAAGGCTGTGGCGGAAGCCATTCGCGCAGCACTTTAATTGTTTATATTCCTCCTCTAGATAAACGATGGCGGGAGTCGGATGCATCCGACTCCCGCCATTTTATTGCGGCATCAGCCAAACTTTCAAATTAAATGAAATCTTCTCCCATTTTTATCTGCGCATCGTTGACATACTTGCGGATAGTATGTTCTTCATCCTTCTTGCAAATCAGCAACACGTTGTTCGATTCGGCAATAAGGTATCCTTCCAGTCCATCAATGACGGCAAGTTTGTTTTCTGGTAGTACCACGATGTTGTTTTTGCTGTTGTAGATAAGTGATTTGCACTTCAAGGCAACATTACCGGCTTCGTCTTTCGGCGATAGGTCGTACAGCGACCCCCATGTGCCTAAATCCGACCAACCGAAATCACCCAATGATACATAGACGTTGTCGGCCTTTTCCATGATGCCGAAGTCGATGGATACGTTGGGGCAGGCGGGGAAATTCTCGTTGATGAATTGTTTCTCTTGCGGTGTTCCATAGAAATCTTTGCCCGGTGCCAGTTTGGATGCCAATTCGGGCAACAACGTCTCACCCGCCTTGATGATGGTGTTTACGTTCCACATGAACAGACCGGAGTTCCAATAGAACTCGCCGCTTTCTACAAACACTTTTGCCAGTTCCAGTTCCGGCTTTTCGGTAAAAGTCTTTACCTTATAGAAGTTGTTTCCGATGTTCTCTGCAATCTGTATGTAGCCATAGCCGGTCTCCGGACGATTGGGCTTGATACCAAGGGTCAGCAGTTTATCAGATTGGGAGACAAATTCCAGTCCTTTTTCTATGGCTTCCAGAAATTCTCCTTCTTTTAGAATCAGATGATCCGAAGGAGCCACAACGATGTTGGCGTTCGGATTCAGGGCACGGATGTGATAGGCGGCCCATGCGATGCAGGGAGCTGTGTTCCGGCGTGTCGGTTCCAGCAGGATTTGTTCCGGTTTGAGCTCAGGCAGTTGTTCCGCTACCAGACTTGCATACAAGTCGTTTGTCACAATCAGAATATTTTCGGTAGGAATCACTTTCTTGAAGCGGTCGAACGTTTGTTGCAATAAAGAGCGTCCCGTGCCGAAGAAATCCAGGAACTGCTTGGGAAGGGTCTTGCGGCTGAACGGCCAGAAACGGCTTCCGATTCCTCCCCCCATGATTACGCAGAAATTATCTTTATTGGTTACCATAATGTTTAATTTTTAAGTTTCTGCTAATGTACTGCATATTTTACAAAGATTGAATGCTTTCAGTATATTTTCTTATTTTTTTTGTCTTTTTCTTGCAAAACTATTGCAGGTTTAGAAAAAAGCCGTATCTTTGCAACGCATTTGAGAAATCAAACATGCCCAGATGGCGGAATCGGTAGACGCGCTGGTCTCAAACACCAGTGGATTCACTTCCATCCCGGTTCGACCCCGGGTCTGGGTACTGAAGCGGAGAAAGTTGAAAAACTCTCTCCGCTTTTCTTTTTTACTCCTCGTAACTCGTAGGTTTGCTGATAGATTTGGCTCATGTTTGGTAAGTATATATTTGGCCCTTGCGAGCAGCTGTTTAACGCCATTAACAATGTCCTCATTGAGCTTATGATAAAGCCACGATTTATCCTTATGTAAAGCTGCCACAACTATACCAAGCAAACAATTTTCTAATTACTCATTTGATTTTTAATTAATAGTTATATAATAGACTAATGTTTGTATTTAGAATTCTTCGCTTCCGACAAATTCTGCAATTTCAGATAAAATACTATCTAAAATGCTATAAGATAAATATGTATGGACTTCCGCTAGTTTAGGAATCAACATAGAAATATGGTCGTTTGCAAAACTATCCAAACTCCATTTAAGCTGTTCTATCTCTTTCTTATTGACGGTCAGTAAAGGTTGGTACTCTTTATTCAACAACTCACCTTTGCGTAGTTTTTCTTTTAGTTCGCTATTAACTCTGTCAAGTTCTTCTCTTCTTTTTTGCAATTTTTCTCTCCGAAGTATGTATTCTTTATAAAAAGAAAATATTTCGTTCTGCTTAAGTTGGAATAAAGCAAAATGCCACTCTTTCTGATACCTCTCACATCCCGCATTCTGATGTTTATACTTTTCCTTTAAATCCTGAAGCTGTGCATTCAACAGGTTGACTTGGGCCTGATGATGAAACTCTTTAATACTTTTCGCATAATCTTCCGTTGTTGTTTCTCGTTGTAGAATGTCAATCGCTTCGGGCAAAGTGTAAGCCTGATACAGCTTTTTCGGTTCATGGTAATCAGCCAATATGTCGACAAACCTCGACCATAATTTGCCAAAGAAAGACACTTTTTCCTCCTCTATCCTGCCATCTTCATATACCTTGGCGCAACAGTTCGCTCCACTGAGCGGACTACCAGACACAAACCATATCAACGACATTGTATCATCCTCACTAAACAAAACTGAATAAGGAGCGTTCAACCACCACTCTATATAAACACCTATTGTTGCTGTGGCGAACGCACCAGAGTAAGCCAAACCGTTTCTGACGTGTACGGGTGTAAGTAACATTCGGCTGTCATTTT
Source organism: Bacteroides sp. (assembly GCF_029057325.1). Lineage (GTDB taxonomy): Bacteria > Bacteroidota > Bacteroidia > Bacteroidales > Bacteroidaceae > Bacteroides. The sequence continues at coordinate 5,117 of NZ_JAICZW010000166.1, forward strand.
GAATACGTTTCCTATTGGCCAAGAGGAGGAAGGCATTGTCGGTAAACAATTTCCGCAAGGCAAGTTTTTCTTCATCTACCATTTGGGGCTTATTAGGTCTCTTGTGTATGCTGAAGTATTCTCCCGTCTTGTCCAGCATAAAAGTTTCTGTTTTTGTTTCTTCTATCACATCTTGTTTAGGATAGCCTTGGATAATACGGTCGTCTTGCAGTCTTATACCGTTTTCTATTATGCTGTTGTTCTCGTTCATATTTATTCCTCCATTGGGATTTGGGCTATTTTCAGGTTATATTTTTTGTTCAATCTCCATCTTACATAGCAAAAACGTATGCCGTGCGGGAACAGCGTATATTTGCATCCATGCAAGATCTCGTAGACATATTGATGTGTCATCTCGTGAATCAAGACGTTTTTCAGGGTTTCATCCGTCCACTTGGTATATTTGCTCATCCATATCTCACATCGGTCTTTCTTCGTGTGGCAACTACCATAAGGCAACTTTGCCGTAATAAATTTGAAAACAGGCGTTTTCAAACGTCTCTTGAAATATAACTGATTGTATGTTTCAAAACGCTTTCTCAAACCCTCTTTGGTTATTTGTATCATAGCTATTTCTTATAAATATTCGATAATTCAAGATCTCGGTATTCCATAGAAAACATAAAGTTTAGTTACACATATTACCATAATCAGGTATAATAACGTCCTTACCACTATTGTATTTCAAAGCGACTTGTGTCGCCTCATTATTGTGATTCCACATATCCCCCTCCCATTCATAGTTGCACAACACCCTGAAATATTCTTGTGCTAACGGAACATCCTTTTCGAGCCTCTGAATGAAGTTCACTATATCCTTATCATTCGTACATCGAATGCAAGGATATCCAAGACATAGGAAATACACGGCCAGGCATTCCCTAATCTTAGTCCAATTAACTTTGCTGCTGTCACAAAACCTTTCCCAGTCGCTTAACAGATCGCATTCCAAGGATATGGACTTTACAGCGGAGTTGTCTTTTTCACAATCCACCTTCAAATAAAGATACATCTGCTTGAAGGTGAACAGCTTTTTCAAGAGGAAACTTTTCAAGGGCGAAGGCGACAAATAAGGCAGATAGTAATTGGTCAACGTTTTATTCATTGGATTGAGATCCTGCATGTCATAATCGTCTGCGTCCCAAAACCTATCCTTCACGCTTTTCTTCAGTATTGCTTTCATATCTTTCACGTTTGGGGTTAATAAATTCTTCTTCAATAAGCCTGATGGACGTTTCCAATACAGATGGAGAAAGGGATAGAGGCTTAATATCATATTTGTCCAACAAGTCATAAAAATATTGAGACGCATCCTTATCCAACATCTTTTCATAGAAGTCAAGCAAAGGCATTTCCGCCCCATTCGCTTCTTCCATGAGTGCCTGAGTCTCAGTTTTCAACATCCGTATCTTTTGCTTGTACTGGTACCATTCATCCCATAGCTTTTTATAATTGTCATAATCCCAAAGGATATCTTGGTATTGCTCATAAAGCCTACCCAATTCAAATGTTGCTCTGCTTTTTACGTTTTCTACCATAAGTTCTTTGTTTTTGTAAAAATATTCCGCTTTAGTCAATCCCTTGTAGGTTTTCTCCATCGTAGCCATATAAACGGAAGGGACAATTACCCTGCAAGTTCCCTCTGCCTAAGCCATATCCCTCTACCTATAGCTAATCTTGAAACTTTCAATCCTCAACATATTCTTCATTTTCAAAGGTTACTAATTCGCCGAACAGATATATCTTCTTTGCCCGTAACAGTTCAAAGTCAATCGGTGGAAGAACATGGTTCTCCAATGCGACTTTACACATCATCAGTATCTTGCCCATATTGTTTTCCCCGACAAAACAACCGACATCCGTTATTTTTCCGCATTCCTCTGATATAAGCAAATTCAAATCTTTCTTCTTCATCGTAGGGTATAGTGCGCACAGTTCTTTTTTCTTCTGTCTACGGACTTGCCTTAACTCTTTATTCTTTGCACCCCATACAGAAGATGTAGCCCCATGATTGGCCGTACTGTCTTCTATGATTACTGCATTGTCAGGAATGGAAAGGAGCAAATTCCGAAAGTCTGAATTCCCAATGCACTTCTGCCAAACCACATACTGCATCCATTGCAGACGGACTTCTGTCCAATCTTGTCTGATAAGTTCTATGTTTTTGCGTTTGATTACTTTTTTGGCCAGAAACGGATTGGGCTCTTCCGCCAAACTATGCTGTATGGCTTGATTTAAGGTCGAATCGGAAGAGAATTCTCCGCAAAGGTAAGCTGCTTCACTGGTGCGGAAGATGTGTCCGTTGAGGCTGAAAGAATAGCCTTTGCAAAGATTACCCAAGCTGAGGGTGATTCCATTACGCATATCCGTTGCCTTGCAGAATCCCCAACAGTTCAGTTTGCCCGCATTGTATGTCTCCATACGCCCAAGCACAATACCCTCAAAAAGTGATTGATAAGAAAAATCGTGGCGACTGCCACTTGTAATGATGTTACGGTCATCCATATTGTTTTATTTTAGATTAGACAATCCACATCACTTTACCACCGTGGCTACAATATCCAAAGCTCGGTTGGTGCGTACTGAAACGCTCTTGATGCTTTTCAAGATACAAATATAGCCTCGTGGTAAGGTTGTTTCCTAATTTTTGGACATAATTTTTGTTAACGAATAGAGTTAACATCGTGCAAGTCAGTAGACATATTCAATTATACATTGAATGGATTTCCCCGATATTTGTCGTTATAATATTCAGCATAGTTCATTTGGACAATATTACCATTTTTATCACGAAGATATTCTATATCAAACCGATTCAAGTTATTCTTATAATCGCTTTTGACAAGATTATTCTCCCTGAAATCTATCTATTTATTGAGGGGTAAATATTGAAAATTAGTTATTTATGCCCATGATTCATTGTTGACTCAGTATAATCTTCGTTTGCCATTGAAGTTATCTCCAACGGCTATCGCCGTATATATTCATTTGTCGGGCATTATTTCTTGGTTACGATATGCCATGGATTATGTTGGGTCTTGGAAACTAAATCAAACAGAATCAGTTTACGCCCGTATCCAGTTGCAGATTCTTGTCCTACCAAAGAATAGTTACTACACAACACCTCATCCAAGAAGCGGATTTCACCATTATTTTCTGTAAACAATAGAATCCGTTTTGAATTATCCCTGATAGCCTTGTTTGTTGGTCCAAAGTCTTGGTCGAATCTTGCATCTTTCCCTTCTCCTATGATTTGATAATGCAGGTTGACGCTTCGTTTGTAGTCTATACAAACGATATTTGACGAATTGAGCAAGATGGCAAGAATGTCTTTCTTTAAGAGATAGTTCCTTTTTCGGAATGCCTCTCCGACTTTCCAAACATCCCCTGTCCCCAACCAATAATCTTTCCCGTCAAGCTGGAAGTAAATTTTATTTCCTTTGCCAATATCAAACACTTGTACTCGGGTTTCATAGGCGACTTCGTTAGAAGTGCTTTCCTTGATTATCGTTTGCTCGTTTGCGGAAACGCTATCCTGTTTCTTCTCTTTTCTCAAAGAAATCTGCCTATCAAGTTCTTCTGCAAACTGCTCTTCCAATACATTCTTCATGTCAACTTTGAAGGTCTTGGCAGGCAGTCGCAGTCGCTTCAAGGTATCATTTCCTTTGTTATACGCTTTGCAATAGATTACCTTATGGGCTTTGTTGGGCATGTATCGTGTAATTACAAGAGCATTCCTGTCCCTGACAATCCAGCAAATGTGTTCTCCCGCTGAAACCATGTTATAATTCCTGCCGCAAATCAGATATCGGTCTTTGGCTATGTGGACACGTTCTATGGTTGTGCAGTATTCTATATGGTCAGGCCATTCATTCGGATATTCTAACTGCTGCTCGAAGGCCTTTGGCATATCTGTCACCAAAGCGTCCTTTTCTTGAATTGTTGCGCTTGTTGAGGATTCTATGGCGTAAGGCTGTTTACTGTTCTCATGCCCGACAATGGATGATTCAGACTGCGTCCATTCACCTTGAGCATATAGAGCTTTGGAACGGGTTGCTAATAGTTCAAACCATTCACGTATATATTCTCCAATCTCATCAACAGATATTTTGCAATCTTTACCTTGACCTGTATCTACCAGCAAATAAGCCTCATTGTCCGATTCATAAAGTCGGATGTTTTTCCAATGAATGCAGAGTTGCATGCCGTTGTTCCCGTCAAATATTTGCCATGCCTTATTTGATGCAACTTGATAGAATATGTAAGCACCGTGGAAGCGGAAATTGCAAGTTGTCCATTGATTGTTATATAGTTCTTTCCGATTCCGAATAATGCACCAAGCTTCTTCTTTGTGGACATAGAAAACATTGTTCGCTGCGTCATATACAGGCTTGCTGTCATAATAACCTATTGGCCTTAGATTGGTATCGCATACAAACAGTTCAAATAAATCTTTCCATCGCAATTTCCCGACAAAGAATTCTGGCATGATTTCTTCAATGAAATCGTATTTGTCATTTAGATAGGTCACTTTGTGTAAGTTCTCATCATATTTCCTGATATTGCAACTACCGTCAGCCCCATATATGATAAAGTAGCTTCTGTTGAGTTTCCGACCCAATGCTTCACCGTCTTTCAGGTTGTAACCTTTCTCTATGGCCCAAGCAGGTTTGCGCCTTTGCGCATCATAATACAGCCACTTGCCGCCATACGTCTTGACAGGGCGCATCCCATTGTGTTCCTCGCCTACATACTGAAAAGCATATCTTTCCATATCCCCGTCATCATAGAGGATATGGGCATATTCCTCATCGCTTCTGTAAGCTACAAAGGACAGTGTTTCTTCTGAATAGGAATCTACCTTACGGAAAGTCTGTGCATTCCTGCAAACGGAGGCTTTTAAGGCAAATATGTTTTTCTCCGAATTGTACAAATAGAACACATCCATGTCCTCATCTTCCCATAGCAGATAATAATTGCTTTTATCGGCAAGTCTCTCAATCCTGAAAAAACTCTTTTCCAGAAGAATACCGTTGCAATCCAACATATAGCGTCCGTCTGAAGTTGTTCTGATTCCGACCATGGCGATTATTATTTTGTTCTGATTTCAAATTCTGTATTCTCTGTGGCTTCTATGCGGTTTATAGGAACATCTATTTCCAACTTCCCGTTTAGCAACACATTATATGTGTCTTTTTCGTTACCATTTCCTACAAGCAGACATTTCTGTTTCACGTCCACATCAGGGTCATCAGCGTGTTCTGACAGATAAAAGATTTCCGTGCCCATTTTGAATCTGTGTTCCAATCCCAAATCCTGATAGTTTGTGTCTGCTTCACTGTTCATGATGCTCTGGCATAAAGTCTCTATGGCCTCGATGGTTGCTTGGTTTATTTCAGGACATATATTATGCACAATGACATCCTTATGTCTGCTGAGATACGCAAACATATCCTTCAACAACGCATCATCCATAATCCTACTGGTGATATTTAATGCGTTTGCATCATAAATTGCTACGAATCTGTCATCTCTTTGCAAAATGTCATTACCGTTAAACAGTTTACCTTCTATATAATTAATATCATTTCGGTCAAGCGCATTTCGGCTCAGGAATGTTTCAAACAGGATTTGGACGATATTGCTTTTATTTACCCCTTTCGTATTCAAGCACGGGTGGAAGAAAATTGTACCTGTCGTATAGAACACGGGTAATCTGAATACGTCCTCATAACGATGGTATTCCCAGTTCCTATTCTTTTTTTCGTAATAGCCATAGATATTACAATGCTCTCTTACACGTAAATTGTATATTTTCGTGTCCCCATAATAAATGCCCTTGTTATTGTAGTCCTTGTTATTGAAATTGGGAATGATATATTTACGTTTGTAGGGTTTTGTCGACAGATAATTGTTGTACTCTCTTTTTACATAAATTTCCCTTTTAGAAAGATTCGGGCACACAACCCTTTCCCTGATTTTCTCGCCTTTGTACATCGTATTCCTTACGGCTTGTTTATAGCCTTCCGTTCCCAGTTGTTCACGGGAAATCTGTTCTTGGGGTATCGGTTTCCTTTCGTCTCTTGCTGCAACGATGTCATATTGCTTATCCCAAAAACGCAACGGATAGGCAAAGTGTGGCGCATCACATCTCATGTTATCATAGCCTTGAGACGTTTGTCCTGTCAATATATTCAGGCAAAGTTTGACGAAAGACGGCGGGAAACAACCTCCGTCATCAAATTTCTGAACTTGCCCCATGTTCCCCTTCCATTGCGCATATTCGCATTTGTCATGTTCCCCAACATGGCATAACGCCTGTATATTCTGTACGTTCTCATCTTCCAGATACAAAGCCGGCTCATAGTTGGGCAAGACCTTATCCATGTCGTAATCAAATTCATCAAACAATAGTTGGGAAGCAAAAGAATCGGTACGCACAATAATCACATAACTCTTGTCGCAACCAAAACGGCCTATACGTCCAATCCGTTGTTGGTAACTATTCTTGTCGTGGGGCATATCAGCGATAATGGCGATATTCAGGCCATCAATGTCAATGCCTATTTCCAAAGCACTGGTGCTGACAATGCCTTTGAAGTCGCCGCTGTGCAGCTTTTATAATTGTTATGATGGTTATTTATTTCTGTGCTTAATCATATAGTATGCCCCTTTTGCGTAATCCATAGCACTGAATGTATTGGCCTTTTATACTCTTTTATATGTAAGGGTACATATAAATGCCAAGAGGGGGCGTTTCTCTGCCATTCCGATTATACGTTGAATTTTCGAGGTTCACCACAAACGAAATGAAGCCAAACGCTTCCAATACTATGTCTGCCAAAAGCCTAAAGAGGCTAATGACGTGCCAAAGATACAAGAAACGCTTTATATACAGGCGGATTTTTCTGAAAATAGTTGCAGCATTGATATTTTCTATTATAAGGAAGAAATCAAGGCTGCTTTCATTCTATACTATAGAAACTTTTCCCACACTTTCTCCACAAACGTAAAAAATATAGTAGTAAGTCGTTATTTCCTTTGGTTACGCAATGCAAATACACTACCTTTGAAAAAAATAAATCCAATTAAATAAAAATCAATGGAACAAGGTGTTTGGCAAGAGATTGAACAGTTATACCAGAAGTTTCAGCAACTTGGTATTAGTGAAGCGGTGGACTATGAGAAGTACTACCTTTATTCTCTTATTACCCATTCTACAGCGATTGAGGGTTCAACACTTACCGAAGCGGAGGCGCAAATGCTTTTCGATGAAGGCTTGACCGCTAAAGGGAAACCTTTGGTGTATCATTTGATGAATGAGGACTTAAAGAAAGCGTATGAGTTTGCCAAAGAGGAAGCCAAATGTAAGAAGCCAATTAATTCAGCGTTTTTGCAAAAGCTGAATTCGACATTAATGCGTACGACAGGCAGTATTTATAACGTTATGGGTGGCTCTTTTGATTCTTCCAAAGGTGAATTTCGCTTGTGTGGCGTGACGGCTGGTATTGGTGGACGTTCTTATATGAGTTCTCAAAAAGTCCCTGCCAAAGTAGAGGAACTTTGCGCTTTATTACAGGAAAAGCAGAAGGCTGTGGGAACATTCCGAGAACAATACGAATTAAGTTTCAATGCCCATTTTAACTTAGTGACCATTCATCCGTGGGTAGATGGTAACGGAAGAACTGCACGGCTGTTGATGAATTACATTCAGTTTTGCTACAACCTTTTTCCAACTAAGATATTCAAGGAAGATAGAGAAGAGTATATTTCCGCCTTACGACTATCGCAGGAAGAAGAGGTTAATCAGCCTTTCTTGAACTTTATGGCTGGTCAGTTAAAGAAATCCCTCTCATTGGAGATTGAACGGTTTAATGCTTCGCAGAAAAAAAAATTTAGTTTTATGTTTTAGTTGCTACCTGATAATGAAAGATAAGATTGTAGATATAGAAGGGAAGAAATTTTTGGCTCATCCGGAATTTGGAGTGATAATTGGGCTTTCAGCCCGCTAATGATAGAAAGCGTCATTGTGCGCTGTCACTTCAAATATCGGATGAACCGAAAATAAGGCTCTATTTTGCAATGCCGTAATTACTATAGCCTATTGCAAATTGCAAAACAATGGGCCAGCAAATATTCTCGGTTAGTATTCCTTTCCTCTAAGCATACAAAGTAGCCAATCTGAACATGAAGAACTTTATACTCCTCTCAACAGACTTCTAAACGCCTTTATTTTTGCATTGAAAGATTCCTCTGCCATCAAAAAAAGAGAGGGAGCACGGCCCCCTCTCATGATTTTAAACAAAATCGGAACTTATTCTTTATTTGTATCCCGCAGCCTTCGCAATGCGTTGCGGAATCTCGGTGTTATCCATCTTGCCGATGAACAATTTGGAGCCTGCGCCTATCGCAAATACAGGTACATAGCCTGCTGTGTGGTTGCCGCTTGTCCAGCCCACCATCGCTGCCTGGCTCATCACCTTCTTGGCGGCAACGGCCAGCGGTTCGGTCTTGGCGTAGAGGCTCTCTTCGAACACGACGTGCTTGTTTACAAAGGATTCTTCGTAGGCATCGCGCAGCATCTTTTCTTGTTCCCATGTCACGGGCACCTCTTTCCAGAAGCCCATCTTTTCGCCCAGAAATTCCTTTATCTCTTCCCAGTTAATTACTTTGCGCATCTTGCGGAGGTCGGTGATGGAACGTGAGAGGAGGTCTTGAGAGTTTTGCTGTTTCTTCAGAAACTTTAGTTGCAGTTCATACTTGGCGGTGCCAAGGCCCAGACCGCCGGTCTCGTGGTCGGCAGTGACAACAATCAGGGTTTCTTTGGGGTGCTTCTTGTAGAATTCGTAGGCCACTTTGATGGCATTGTCCATATCTACAACTTCCTCGAAGACGGTGGCGGGGTCGTTGCCGTGGCAAGCCCAGTCAATCTTTCCGCCTTCGACCATCAGGAAGAAGCCTTTGTCCTTGCCTTTGGTCAGGAAGGAGATGGCGCTCTCGGTGATTTCGGCCAGAGTCAGGTCGCCTTCTTTGCGGTCGATGGCGTAGGGCAGGCACGAGGGGTCGGCATCTTCTTTCTGGATGAGAATCATCTTGCCGGCTTGGGAGGCCTTTGCCTTGTACTCGTCTAGGCCGCGGGCGATGATGTAGCCTGCTTCTTCAAAGGTGGGGAAGATGCTCGGGGCTTCCTTCTTGTCGGCGGTAGTGGTCGGTTTCAGGAAGCCGCCGCCTGCGTAGAAGTCGAAGCCTGCTTTCGGCAGGTCGAGGGCTATCTCGTAGTACATATTACGGTTGGGCTGGTGGGCGTAGAAGGCTGCCGGGGTGGCATGGTCCACGCTGACGCTGGTGGTTACGCCCACCTTCTTGCCTGCCTGCTTCGCCTTTTCGGCAACGGAGCGGAGCACGTTTTTCTCATCGTCCATGCCGATGGCGCCGTTATAGGTTTTTCCTCCGGTGGCGAGGGCTGTTCCGGCGGCGGAGGAGTCGGTCACCGAATTGGTGGTAGAGAAGGTTGTCGCCATGCTTGCCACCGGGAAGGTGGTGAACAGCAGGGGCTTCACGCCGATGCGTCCTTCTTGTTCGGCCAGATACATTTCCGTACCGTTCACTTGGTTTACTCCCATTCCATCGCCGATGAAATAGAACACATACTTTGCCTGCTGGGCATAGGTCACGCCGGTTGCCAGCAATGCAAAAAGCAATACATACATGAATCGTTTCATAAATCTTTTTATTTAAATTATTCCTGTTTGCTCTAAAAAGGGCGTAGCAAAGGTAAGTTTTTTGCGACATTCTGTAATAAAAATACTGTTAAAAAAGAAAAGCCGGAGGGCAGGATTTACCGCCTCCGGCTTTCTATTTCAGTTCATCAAAAAGAGATGGAACTGTGATTGCAGGTTCCTCACCGCCCTATTTGGGGGAGGAATATGCATCCTTAATGCTTCAAATATAGAATCTACAACACCGGATTTTGCTTTTCGTTTTCAGATTCACACCAGAATACAAAAGTATCACCTTCGGACATCGATGTTTTACCCGTACATTGCACACCGTCCAAGTCATTTTTTAATGATTTCCCAATGTAGTATTTCTGTGTCTTCTTTGAATACAAGAAGCATCTGACATCCGCAACGGCACTCCAATAGGTAGCATAAATCCAATCCTTACTCTCTATGTATTCGGTACGCAGAAAGTCTTCCATGTGTTGCAATGATACATCTTCCTTATAAACATGCTTCAAGTCTGGCTTTATATGGAAAGCGTAGTTTGTCTCCAAATTCTGTCCATCAAAGCAGTAGGATGTATTGTCAAAATTAGGAGCCATAAAGTAAACCTTGTTTGAAACAGCGCACAATTCCCAATTTGAATCTATATATACCAAATGATTGGGATTTCGCTCTACCAGCTTCTTGATAACCCTAGCTGAATCGTCCACATAATATATCCCCGCTTTTGGCGAATCTACCCCCGCCAATGAAACAACGAAACCTCCCGAAGGAATCAGTTTAAAGTCTGAAGCATCAACTTCCAACTCGACTTTTTTCTTAAAATCACCCGAGAGAGAATAGAATAGAAGAGAATAGAAGAGAACGAGTCCACATATCCAAGACCACTATCTGGTGATTCACACTGTCATACTCAAATTGGCATATATTGTGATACTCACCTGGAGCGTCTCCATGATGATAGATGTGATTCAAGTATTTACCCTCCTTTGAGAATATCCAAACGGTTTGCATGTTCTCGTCAAAGACAAAAATAAATTCCTCACTTATCTGTACATCCGTAATACTACTTATCAAACATGCACTTGTAGTTTCTAAAGGGATATATTTCAGTGAATCTACAAATTGAGAATAGACAATAGCCTCGTCAGCCTCATCCATCAAGTCAGGAGCGATTTCTTTTTTGTAAGACTCATAGGTACATGAACCAAAAAGCAGAGTCAGGATTACTCCTAACTCTGCCAAAATTAAAGATTTCATTCTCATAAAATCATAATTCGAATGATGTATTTATGCCATCAATTACATTCTTCCCCAATACTGTTTCGTTTACACTCATCAGTAGGTCGAGCCTTAATTATCTTGTTGTTAAAGATAATTACATTTTACTTCTTCAAGATATCCATCGTATCCGAAGCAATCATCAGCTCTTCGTCGGTGGGGATAACCACTACCTTCACTTTGGAGTCGTCGGTAGAGATAACCATCTCCTCGCCGCGGACCTTGTTCTTCTCGGCATCCAGCTTCACGCCCATGAACTCCAGTCCTTCGCAGGCACCCCAGCGGGCGCTTGCCTGGTTCTCGCCGACACCGCCGGTGAAGACTATGATGTCCACGCCACCCAATGCGGCAGCGTAGGAGCCGATGTATTTCTTGATGCGGTAGAAGTACATGTCTTCGGCCAGGATGGCTCTCTCGTTGCCGGCAGCCACGGCATTCTCCAGGTCGCGCATGTCGCTGGATTCACCGAAGATGCCCAGCACACCGCTCTTCTTGTTCAGGAGGTTGGAGATGCCTGTGGCATCCAGACCTTCCTTCTCCATGATGAAGGAAACGGCACCGCCGTCGATGTCACCGCTGCGGGTACCCATCATCAAGCCTTCGAGCGGAGTCAGACCCATGCTGGTGTCCATGCACTTGCCGTCTTTGATGGCGGAGATGGAACCGCCGTTGCCAATGTGGCAGGTGATGATTTTCTTTCCTTCCGGCTCTATGCCCAGAAACTCGCAGACACGCTTCGATACGTAGCGGTGGGAAGTTCCGTGGAAGCCGTAGCGGCGCACGCCGTATTTCTCGTACAGCTCGTAGGGAACGGCATACATATAGGCATGCTTCGGCATGGTTTGATGGAAGGCGGTGTCGAACACGCCAATCTGCGGCACGTCGGGCAGGATGGCGGAGATGGCGTTCACGCCTTTCAGGTTGGCGGGGTTGTGGAGCGGAGCCAGGTCATTGCAAGCTGTAAAGGCTTCCAACACTTCCGGAGTCAGCAATACAGATTGGCTGAACTTCTCGCCTCCGTGCACCATGCGGTGGCCTACGGCGTTGATTTCTTCCAATGACTTGACAACGCCATATTCGGCGCTGGTCAGGGTGTTCAGGATGAACTCCACGCCCACGGTGTGTTCGGGGATGTCCTTCTCCAGAATCTTCTTCTCGCCGTTGGGCAGGGTGAGTTTCAGGAAAGAGTCTTTCAGACCGATTTTCTCGATGCCGCCTTGGGCGATGACTTCTTTCGTGTCCATGTCAAACAGCTTGTATTTGATGGACGAGCTTCCGCAATTCAATACTAAAATTTTCATACTTATATCAGATTTAATGGTTATTCAGCAAGTTTTTTGGCAGCAATGGCCTGGTTGGCGGTGATGGCAATCATGCGATATACATCTTCGATGGAGCAGCCGCGCGAGAGGTCGTTCACCGGACGGGCGATACCCTGCAAGATGGGGCCTACGGCATCGGCATGTCCCAGACGCTGTACCAGCTTGTAGGAGATGTTGCCCACCTCGAGGCTGGGAACCACCAGCACGTTGGCATGTCCGGCGATGGAAGAGCCCGGAGCCTTGCTTGCGCCCACTTCGGGCACCAGGGCGGCGTCGGCCTGCAACTCACCGTCGATGGCGATGTCGGGAGCCATCTCCTTGGCAATCTTCAATGCCTCTACCACTTTGTCCACCACTTCGTGTTTGGCCGATCCTTTGGTAGAGAAGCTCAACATGGCCACTTTGGGATCGATTCCGGCAACAGCCTGGGCTGTGCGGGCCGTACATACGGCAATCTGTGCCAGCTGCGAGGCATCGGGCACCGGAGTCACGGCCACGTCACCCATCACGAGGACACCGTTCTTGCCATATTCGGGCGCATGGGTCAGCAGCAGCATGGCGCCGGAGACACAAGTAATGCCCGGAGAGGTCTTGATAATCTGCAAAGCGGGGCGAAGCACGTTGCCCGTCGTGTTGCGTGCACCGGCCAGCTGTCCGTCGGCATCGCCGTTCTTGATGATGAGGCAACCCAGATAGAGCGGGTCAACCACCAGTTTGCGTGCCTCTTCGATGGTCATGCCCTTCTTCTTGCGCAGTTCGCACAGCAGTTGTGCATATTCCTCTTTCTTCGGATGGTTTTCGGGGTCGATGATGGTTGCCTTGTTGATATTTCCCAGTCCCCACTCTTTGGCACAGGCCTCTATTTCGGCGGGATTTCCCAGGATAATCAGGTCGGCCACTCCGTCGGTCAAGATCTGGTTGGCAGCCTTCAGTGTGCGTTCTTCCGTACCTTCGGGAAGAACGATGCGTTGGCGGTTCGCTTTGGCGCGCTCAACGATTTCGTTAATCAATCTTTGCATGATATATCTGTTTTTTAGGATGATAATCTGATGTATATGTAATTTACGCTACAAAAGTACGCAATTTTGCAATATCTACATTGCAACTGCTTCTCTTTTTATAGACCGATTCGGCTTTTTGTAATATTTAACGCAGAAAGGAAAAGGCGGCGGGCACCGCTGTCACGCCTGTGTCTTGTTCGGCTTGAAACCCTAAAGGATAGCGGCAATCTTGCGAATGTTATCCAAACGCTGCATGAACGACTTATCTTTTTGAGCCATACGCACATTGTATCTCATTTGAAGACGCATTAAGGGTTCCGCTTCTACCCCCAATGCCGCCTCAAACATCATTGCGGTTTTCTCGGTGATGGGACGACGCGCATTCAAAATCTCGTTTAACACAGAATAGCCTATACCCATTTGTTCCGCCAACTTGCGTTGGGAAATCCCCCTGTATTCTATTTCCTCTTTCAATATTTCCCCCGGATGCGTAGGGAATGCGGGTTCAAGGTTGTTTGCAATCATATTAGGGTCAACGCCCGGTATTGTTATCATAAGCTATCATTTATAATGGTTTGACAAATCTGTTATCCGGCATATAGTGGCAACGGTCTCCCCGTCTTTAGTATATTCTTTAAATTCAATGCGATACTGGTCGTTCACTCTTACTGATGAAAGTCCTGTTTTATCATCTTTCAGTCTCTCATAATTCAACGCATTGTAGCGCATAAGCCCTAAAACATTCGACGTATCACGCATCAAATCTATCACACGAATATACTTCCGTATGATTTGAGGCTGAAAGCGATGTTTTTCATCCGTTCTCCCCGTATCGTACATTTCCCGAAGATAGTCTTCTTGGAAAATAATCTCCATATCTGTCTCTTTTTCCCGCAAAGATAAAGACTTTCTTTGGAAGTTCGCAAAAAATGCGAACGTTTAATATAATTCCTCCTCTTTCCCTATCCAACCTATCCAATGATTTTCTACCTTTGCCGCGTTTTCAACATACAAACAATAGGTATAATAAACGTATGATTCGTCAATGCGCCATCCTCTTCGGATGTCTTGCCCTGGGTGAACTGGTGGTTCACCTCACGGGCATCAAGCTGCCTTCCAGCATCATCGGCATGCTGCTCCTCACCCTCTTCCTGAAGCTGGGCTGGATAAAGTTGCACTGGGTGCAAGGCATGTCCGACTTCCTTGTAGCCAATCTGGGATTCTTCTTCGTTCCCCCCGGCGTGGCGCTGATGCTCTATTTCGACATCATCGCCGCCGAGTTCTGGCCCATAGTCATCTCCTCCATAGTCAGCACCCTGCTGGTGATTGTCGTCACCGGATGGGTTCACCAATTAACACGTCGTCTGAAATGAACTTCTTAGAAAACGAATTCTTCCTGCTTGCCGTCACCTTCGGCGTCTTCTTCCTGGCCAAACTGTTGCAGAAGAAGACAGGCATCCTGCTGCTGAACCCCATCCTGCTGACCATCGCCCTGCTCATCCTCTTCCTGAAAACGGCAGGTATCAGCTACGACACCTACAACGAGGGCGGACGGCTGATAGAGTTCTGGCTCAAGCCCGCCGTGGTGGCACTGGGCGTGCCTCTCTACCTCCAACTGGAGACCATCAAGAAACAGCTGCTGCCCATCATCCTCTCCCAGCTGGCGGGGTGTGTGGTGGGCGTTGTCTCCGTGGTGCTGATAGCCAAGCTGATGGGGGCGCCGGACGAAATCATCTTCTCACTGGCACCGAAGTCGGTCACCACTCCCATCGCCATGGAGGTGGCCCGGCCGTTGGGAGGCATCCCTTCGCTCACAGCCGCCGTGGTGGTGAGCGTAGGTCTGCTGGGAGGCATCCTCGGATTCAAGACTATGAAGCTGACCCGTATAGACAGCCCCATGGCACAAGGCCTCTCGCTGGGTGCAGCCGCCCATGCCGTGGGCACCTCCACGGCGATGGATGTGAGCCGCAAATACGGCGCGTTCGCCAGCCTGGGCCTGACGCTGAACGGCATCTTCACCGCCCTGCTGACACCCACCATCCTGCGATTGCTGGGGCTGATTTAACAAAAACGCTCCGGAGTTGTTATAGAGGTGAAGGAGTTATTCGGGAGTTAAAAGCCAATAGTCCCACTTGCGCAAGTCGGAGTATCGGCCTCTAACTCTTTCTAACTCCCTTTAAAAAACAAAGTATGATTACATTCAAAGACGTCACATTAGAAGACCGGGAACTCATCACCCGCTATACCTTGGACAGCCCGCGGAGGAACTGCGACCTGTCGTTCTCCAACCTGTGCAGCTGGAGGTTTCTGTACAATACGAAGTTTGCCGTCATGGACGGTTTCCTGCTTCTGAAGTTCTGGGCAGACGGGGAACTGGTCTATATGATGCCGATAGGCACTGGCGACCTGAAGAAGGCGCTGGAAGTCCTGATGGCCGACGCGCGCCGCGAAGGGCAGCCCTTCTGCCTGCTGGGCATCTGCGAGGGTATGTGCTCGGAACTGGAAGCCATCATGCCCGGCAGGTTCCGTTTCACGGCCGACCGCGACTATGCCGACTACCTCTACCTGCGCAGCGACCTCGCCACCCTCGCCGGGAAGAAGTTGCAGGCAAAGCGGAACCACGTCAACAAGTTCAGGCGCACCTACCACTACGAGTACACCTCCATCACCCCCGACCGCATCGCCGAGTGTCTGGAACTGGAAGCCCGGTGGTGCCGAGCCAACCACTGCGACCAGCACGAGGGCACGGGCAACGAGCGCCGTGCCCTGGTCTATGCCCTCCATCACTTTGAGGAGCTGGGACTGACCGGAGGCATCCTGCACGTGGACGGGCAGATTGCCGCCTTCACCTTCGGCATGCCCATCAACCGCGACACCTTCGGCATCCATGTGGAGAAGGCCGATACCGAGATTGACGGTGCCTACGCCATGATAAACTACGAGTTCGCCAACCACATCCCCGAACAATATCTCTACATCAACCGCGAAGAAGACTTGGGAATCGAAGGCCTGCGCCGGGCAAAGCTCTCTTACCAGCCCGCCGTCATTCTGGAGAAGTACATGGCCTGCCTGAAAGAAGAACCGGTAGGTGAAATCAAGTGGTGACGGTAAGAAAACCCGTTTCCCCGCTTGAAAAGAGGATAAACACAGCCTGAAAACTTCATCTCGCGCCGCGAGATATACATCTCGTGTGCCGGGATGTACATCTCAGCTGCTGAGATATACATCCCGGCTGCTGAGATAAAGTTTAAGATAGAGGATTTACAACTTTGCAAGGCAGCTTGAACTGTTTTCCGGTGTGAGTTATCTGTTTTTTTGTTATATCTTTCCATCCTCGAACAGAGATGGATGTCTTAACCCTGACAATGAACATGCGAGAGAAGATAAAAGAACTATGGAAGCGTTGCTTCCACGACAGCGAGGAGTTCACCGAACTCTATTTCCGCCTGCGTTATAGCGATGATGTCAACGTGGCCCTCCAAAGTGGCGGGGAGGTGGTTGCCGCCTTGCAGGTGCTGCCCTTTCCCATGACCTTCGGGGGAGAAGAAATCTCTACGGGCTACATATCGGGCGCTTGCACGCACCCCGACCACCGCAACCGGGGCCTGATGCGCGAACTGCTGACCGAAGCCTTCGCCCGGATGCGGCGCGGCGGTGTCCTTCTCTCCACCCTGATTCCGGCGGAGCCTTGGCTGTTCGGTTACTATGCCCGTAGCGGCTACGCTCCCGTGTTCGGCTATGCGGAGAAGAGGTTCGTTGCTGCCGAGGCCCCTGTTGCCGACACCTCCTTCACGCTGGAAATGTCCGACGCATACGCACAGAAGAGTTATGAATACCTCAGCCGCAAGCTGCGGGAACGCTCCTGCTGCCTCCAGCATACCGCCGCCGACTTCCGTGTGGTCATGGCCGACCTGCGCCTGAGCCGGGGCTTTGTCGGCACCCTGAACCGCGAAGGGAGAATCGCGGCACTTGCTGTCGCCTATCCCCTTGAAGAAGGCGGCTGGCGCATCGGCGAAATCGTGTCGGACACGCCCGAGGCGGAGACCTTGTTGCTGGAGTTCGTCTGCCGGCGGCTTCGCGTCCCCTCCCTCCGGGTGGTGGTTCCGTCCGTCTGCGGCGACAGCCGTCCGCTGGGCATGGCACGCGTCATCCATGCCGAAACGATGCTCAGGATCTATGCCGCCGCCCATCCGGAAGTGGAACTCAGTCTCTGCCTGACCGACGAGCAGGTGCCCCTTAACAACGGCTACTACCGGGTGAAGGACGGGAAATGCGAAAAGAGTGCCAAGCGTCTGCCGGGCAGCTGCCCGACGGTCAGTGTCGGTGAGCTTGCCGAGAGGATGCTGGCGGGGGAGAGGGCTTATATGAGTTTGATGATGGATTGACGTCGGTAAATGGCACAAAAAAATCCCGTCCTTTCAATAATCAATGACGAAAGGACGGGATGCTTATTTTTTTAAGATCCGTTTATCAAAGTCCGCTAAAGTCCACCCCTTCGAACACCAGTGACGGAATCTGCCAGGATCGGTTGGGCTGTGGGTCGTTGCCTACGGCTATCAGTGAGTTCCACAGGGTCAGCATGTTGCCCGTTACGTTCATCTCGTTCACCGGCTGGGTCAGCTTTCCGTTCTCAATCAGGAAGCCTTCGATACCGTAGGAGAAGTCGCCCGTGCTGCTGTTGCTGTTTCCGCCGTTGAATCCCGTCACCAGGATGCCTTGCTCGATGTCGGCCACCAGTCCGTTCAAATCTTTAGTGCCCGGTGTCAGAATCAGGCGCGAGGGGTTGCTGATGGTGGGGGCCATGTTCATCTTCTTGGCGTTGTAGGTATCTATGAAGTAGGTTTTCAGCACACCTCTGTCGAAGATGGCACGCGGTTCGGTGGCGACGCCTTCATTGTCAAAATAGCGTGAGCCGGTGGCACCCACCACGTGCGGCTCGTCTCTTAGGGTGAAGAGGTCGGAAGCTACCTTTACATCGGTCTTGTCCAATAGGAAGGAGTTCCGCTGTTGCAAGGCCGAACCATAGAGCGCGTTCAGCATCGGGCCGAGGAGCTGTCCTGCGTTCATGGGGTCCACCACCATGGTATATTTTCCCGACTTCGCTTTCTTCTGGCCCAGCTTGCGCAGCACGCGTTCCAGTGCCTTAGCACCGATGCCTGTCTTCGTCAGTTTGTCATAGAACAGCGCCGAGTCGTACCAATAATCCTGCGGGCGCGCTTCCCCTTCTCCCTTGATGGAGACACTTGCCGAAACGGAGAACCACGTGCTTTTCGACTCACCTTCAAACCCGTTGCTTATCAGGCGGTAGGAGGAACTTTCACCGTCGCTGTAGGAAGAATCTACCGAGATGACGCGCTCATCCTTTCCCATCACCTCTTCGGCTGCGGCACGGGCTATTGCCACTTTGTCGTCGGGATTGATGTCGTGGAGTTTCTTGTCGAAAAGTTGCAGGTCGGGCTTGCCTCCTTTGTAGTAGCGGGTGGGGTCGGTCAATACACGCGACTCGTCCTCGGTCAGATAGCGGGTCGATTCGATGCCATTGGCGATGAGGTGCTCCAGTTCTTTTTTATCCAATCGGTTGGTGGATAGAGACCCGAACCGTCCGTCCACGTAAAGTTGTATTCCCAAACCGTTTTCGGTGGCCTGTTGCAGGCGGTCTATCTTGCCATTGCGCAGTTCGAAAGAGGAATTGGAATTGGTATATAGCACCAGTTTGGCTGCTTGACAACCGTTCTTCAGGGCGTAGTCCATTGCCCACTGGGCCAGTCTTTTATTATCGTCTGTAATCATTGCTTTTCAATTGATAATTTATAATTGGTAATTCAATGTTGAATGGGGAATGGATAATCAACGACCGGAAAGCGGAAGTGCCTTTCTTTATCTCATCATCCATTGTCCATTGAATTTAGTTTTCTCCTCCCACCGTCAGTTTGCTGACTAGTGCCGATGGCATGCCGCAGGTGACGGGGCATGATTGTCCGTCCTTGCCGCAGGTCCACGTGCCGTTGTCTATCTTGTCGTTGTTCGCCACCAAGGTGATGTCGGCCAGGGCTTTCGGTCCGTTGCCGATGATGTTGATGTCCTTCACGGGTTGCGTCAGTTTGCCGTTCTCTATCAGGTAGCCCGATTTCACGAAGAAGGTGAAGTCGCCGGCTCCAATCTGCACCTGCCCGTTGGTGAACTGGTCGCAATAGATGCCGTTCTTCACGGTGGAGATGATGTCTTCCTCGCGCATGTTTCCCGCTTCCATGTAGGTGGCGCGCATGCGGGGGATGGGTGCGTTGCGGAATGTGTCGCGGCGTCCGTTTCCGGTGGGTGTCACACCGTAGTGTTTGGCGCTGATGCGGTCGTGCAGGTAGCTGGTCAGCACGCCCTCTTTCACCAGATAGGTCTTTTGTCCTTCCACACCTTCGTCGTCGAAGTTCACGGCTCCCCGGTTGAAGGCAATCGTGCCATCGTCCACTACGTTGATGTGCTCGTTGCAAATCTTCTTGCCAAGCAAGTCACAGAAGATGGAGGTACGTTTGCGGTTGAAGTCCGCCTCAAAAGCGTGTCCGATGGCTTCGTGCAACAGGATGCCCGAACCTCCGGCACCCATCACTACAGGCATTTCGCCGCCTTTGGGCTTCACTGCCTTGAAGAGGATGGCGGTCTTCTCCACTGCCTCCCGCGCCAGCACGTCCACGATGTCGTCCGTCAGGAACTCGAAGCCCTTACGGTAGGAACGGGCAGCATAGCTGTTCTCCATCTTTCCATTCTCCTCCATGATGCAGACTGCCGCGAAGGAGACCATCGGGCGGTAGTCGTAGTAGCTCACGCCTTCGGAATTACAGAACAACACGTGCGACGTGCTGTCCGATAGCGAAGCCTGCACCTTGCGCACGCGGCTGTCCAAAGAGAAAATCTTTTCGTTCAGTTTTTCCAGATAAGGAATCTTGGTCTTGATACCTGTCTCTTCCCACGGTTCGCTGACGGAGTAACGACTCTTGGGCAATGCCTTCTCGGTAAGGCCCACCGATTTTCCCGCCTTGCCCGAAGAGGCGATGCGTGCGGCTGTGCGTGCGGCACGCAACATCTCGTCCAGGGTTACGCCTTCCACGTAGGCATAGCCTGTCTGGTCTCCGGCCAGCACGCGCACGCCCATGCCGAAGTCTATGTTGGAACTGCACCTGTTCACCTTTCCGTCCATCAGGGCGATGCTGTTGTCAAACGTATGCTCAAAATAGAGGTCGGCATAATCGCCGCCTTTTTCCAAGGCAGCCGCCATCACCTTCTTCAGGTCGGCTTCTGTCACGCCGAAATGAGCCATTGCCGAAGCCACGGCCGACTGCTTGTCTGCTCCCAAGGCTTTGCGCACTGATGCAGGCATGGCCAGCGATGGTGCAGCAAGTGCACTCAACGCTGCCAGTCCGCCGGTCCGTAAAAAATTTCTTCTGTCCATACTTATAAGTTTTTTGTTTATTTATTCTATAAGAAATCTCCCTTTCAACTCTCCTTCGTCAACAGGCTTTCCAGTTCCTCGGCGGTCAGTCTCAGGTAGAACTGCCCTTTGTAGGCTACGGATATGCCTCCGGTCTCTTCGGAAACGATAATCGCATGGGCATCTGATACCTGCGAAATGCCCATCGCCGCACGATGTCTCAGACCCAGTTCCTTCGGGATGTCGAGGTTGTGGGAAACGGGCAGGATGCATCCCGCCGCCTTGATGCGCTTTTTGCTGATGACCATTGCTCCGTCGTGCAGCGGGCTGTTCTTGAAGAAGATGTTCTCAATCAGCCGCTGGTTGATGTTGGCGTCGATGGTTTCGCCTGTGCGCACCACGTCGCTCAGCGGCATGTTGCGTTCCATTACAATCAGGGCGCCGACTTTCTGCTTGCCCATGCTGATACACGCCATCACAATCGGCATAATGTCTTCATGTGCCAGCTTTTCTTTTTTGTTTCCGGTGAAGAAGCGCACCAAGGCACTGGCATGCTGATGCGAACCCAGTGTCAGCAAGAAACGCCGAATCTCGTCCTGAAACAAGACAATGAGCGCCAGCACGCCCACACTGACCAACTTGTCGAAGATGGAGCCAAGCAGCTTCATTTCCAATACCTGAGAGACCACCAGCCATATCAGGATAAACACCAGAATGCCGGTAAACACATTGATGGAGCCGGAAGCCTTCATCAGCTTGTACGTGTAGTACAGCAGGAATGCCACCAGCAGTATGTCTATAAAATCTTTTATGCTAAATTCAAAAAACACGGGACGGGGATGATTTAAGATTTATAATTTATGATTTATCAATTGTCAACTGTTCCTCATGGCTTCCACAATCCGTATCGTTTCCACTGCTTCTTTTACGTCGTGCACGCGGAGGATGTCGGCACCTTTCAGCAGGCAGATGGTGTCAATCACCGTGGTGCCGTTCAGCGACTCCTGCGGCGTGGTGCCCAGCAGGCGGTAAATCATCGACTTGCGGGATACGCCCACCAGCAAAGGCAGTTCGAAGATGCGGAATTCCTCCAGATGGTTCAGCAGCTCGTAGTTATGCTCCAGCGTCTTGCCGAAGCCGAAGCCGGGGTCCAGAATGATGTCCTTCACGCCCAAGTCACGCAGTTGTTGCACCTTCCGGGCAAAATACTGAAAGACCTCCTTCAGCAGATTGTCATAATGGGGATGCTGCTGCATGTCCTGCGGCGTGCCTTGCATGTGCATCATGATGTAAGGCACGTTCAGTTCGGCAACTGTGCGGAACATCTCTTCGTCCATCTCGCCGGCGGCAATGTCGTTGATGATGGCAACGCCATACTCCTCCACACACATCCGTGCCACATCCGCCCGGAAAGTATCTACCGAGACCACCGCATCGGGCTTCACCCTGCGCAGCACGGACAATCCGGTGCGCAACCGTTCCATCTCTTCGCGTGCCGATACATTATCGGCGTTGGGGCGGGAAGAATAAGCGCCGATGTCAATGATTCCGGCTCCTTCCGTCACAATCTGTTCCACTCGTCGGGCTATCTCCACTTCGGTCTGCATCCGGCTACCGGCATAGAAAGAGTCGGGGGTGACATTCAAAATCCCCATCACACACGGAGTGGAAAGGTCCAGCAGCGTGCCGTTCACATTTATATATTTGGTATTCAGTCTCTCCATGAATCGTTTTTCTTGATATACAACTGCAAATGTAAATAAAAAAAGCTATTGGCAAACGTTAGGGGGATAAAATAAATTCAACGGAATCCATACCCGATAAAAAACAAGGGAGGCAACGTACTCTTGTACCTCACCTCCCTGTTCACTTTTTTACTCCTGACGGAGCATTCTCCGATTTAGCCCAACGGATTGTCTCCTTGGTCGCCGCCGTCTCCAGAACCTCCGTTTCCTTCTTCCTCTTTGGGTACAACCACTTCGTCGGTCACCAGTCGCGTGATCCCCGACTGCTTCATCATGTTCTTCAACCGCTGTCCCGGTACGAAAATCAATTTCTGACGGTAAACCACATCTGCCGTTACCGACTTTGCCTCTTCCTGGCTTTTGCCGTTCAAGCCGGGTCGTATGCTTCCAAAATCGCCCAGCCGCACGGTTGCCCCGATGCTGGCGTAGGTGCAAAGCGCGTCAACCATACCGTCCAGCACTGCTTTTACGATACCTCTGGGAATCATTCCCTGACTGGTTACCTGGTCACACAATCTGTCGAAATCAATGTCTGCCACAGAATAAGAAGCAGCCACATACTTTTCTGTTTTGGCGGTACCAATGCCCACCATTCTCTTTCTTACTACATAACGAAATGCCATAATCTTGTCGTTTTAAAAGGTTAATAAATAAAGTTAGTTTTGTGTTTTAAGCTTAAGACGTGGCAAAGGTAAGGGAGTTCTTTCAACTAAAAAAACGTTTTTGCGAAAAGCGTTACACAAATTGAATGATATGTGGTAATAGACTGTTTGTTAGCGCTTTGTCAATTTCTTCCAATAAACTTTTCTAAGAGTGGTATTCATAGACTGCCCATTCTTTTGGGGGATGCTGAGTCACCTCTCGTTCTCATACTAGGAGAACACAAAGGACCATTCCACACCGTCTGGTGCACCATGCTTCTTCTTCAGCAGGCAATTCTTGCTTTTCCCGGTTTTATTGTTTTCAATAGGGAATGATACAATATACTTTGATTTCATTCTTTCTTTATGCGAAGAATGCAGGTATAGGTGGCGGCATCTTCAAAAATCTGTTTGTCTCCAAAATCGGTCAATTATTTTTTGCGACGATATTTCTGATTTGGGTCGTTGGGCTTTTCGGGAATAGTACGTTCAAGAACCTCGAGTTCTATTAAGGACGTAATATATTTCTGCCGATTTTTAGATTGATTGGAAATTTTCAACCTATCCATAATCTCCTGTGCGGTCCTCGGTACGGAACAAAAGTTTCTAATATCCTCTTCCTTCTTTGTCAGTTTACGAGTAACCAAGTTTACGCAAGGTTGGTTACTTCCCTTATCTGCTTGGTTACTTTTACGCTCATTAGCGGTCATAACTTGGTTACTTTCTGCTTGAGCTTGGTTACTTTCGCGAGGTATGGTAATTACAAACTCGTTGGCGGCGTGAGTGATTTCTTTGTCTTCTACTCCATTGGAAAAAACGGCATTTGGATTGTATTCAAGCGCACGGCGCACCCCACTTCCTGCTCCGGTATAGGGCAACAAGTAGTTTGCATTCGTGAACAAAAACATATTTCGAGGCATTGATGTACCATTCTTAACATCCTCAACAGTTAACCCATTTGGCAAAGTTCCCGGACTATGAATTTCTACGCGATTGTCAAATATAAAAATACGAATCGGAGACTTAATATTCAGCGAGCGGTGTACAAGTGCATTAACGACATATTCGGTAAGACTTTCGTAAGGTATTTCCAGTTTACCAATAGAATTGAATTCCTTTTCGACCTGAACCGATTATTGTGTATGTGTTACTTGGTAGTTCGGGCAATTCACCACATACACCCATGAAGACGATTTATGAGGTGATGTGGAAATTACCACTGTCACTGCTCCTTTGGTGAAATGAAAGGGAATGTTGAACTTGTCTTTCACACTGCGGTTGGGACCTATCAAGATCCTGCCGGAAGTATCGGGACCATCATAGACTGTCAGAAGGTCGGGCTCACTGTAAAAATCCCCCGAGATAGAAGCGTTTCCTTCCTCTTGTCCCATGCCATAAGAGCGCTGATGCCTCATTTCATTAGCCTGTTTGGGAGTATTCTGCCCTCCGCTGCACGGCGGAAGTTCCATGTGGAGCGGGATGTCGCGCCGCTCTTGATTGACACGCAGATAGTCCCAGTCGCAGTTGTTCACTTTCGTCCGGTTGGTGGTGTATCCTTTGCGTGAGGCTACGATAGAGATACGCTCGTACTTGCGCATTGCGACATCAAACTCACCGTTCCCACTGTTGGAGGGTTGCATTTTCCCGCTTTCCGAACCGTTTATCTGCAGGTCGCAATCGGGCAGTAGCACGTTTGCTTTCTCTTCGCGCACGGTACGGAATCTCAGCGTTTCCATCACAGGCCGCATACGTATCTTTTTCTCCTTGTCTTTAATCTCTTTGAATACGGGGAAAGCGGATTGCTTGGGATAGTATGCCGGACTCTTGGTGGAGACAATCTGTATGCGGTCGTCTTCCATTGCCGAGACGGGGAAGATACCGTTGCGGTTGCTCGTTTCGGTAGCACGTTCTTGCTTTCCATCGGGGTGAGTGAGGAGAATCTCGTTGCGTACACCTGCGATGGGAACACTTGAAATGCTGTCGATATTTATAAACTCCTGCAAATAGGGTTCGGGTTCCAGCCATATCGTACGTATGTCGTCGCTTTGCAGGTTGAACTTCTCTACTGTCCATGGACCGCCTTCCTGTTGTCCGTCCTTATAGTGGACTTTAGAAGCGGTAATAGAAATGGTGGAGAGGACAAAGGCATCGTCATACACTGCTATGCCCTTACCGTCGATGCTGGTTTTTACTTTGCGCATAGTGGTTGTCCGGCTGTTGCCGGGATGGGTGAGCGACACCGTGCAAACGGCATCGGGAATGGGTTGCTGGGTGGCTTTGCTCTTCACGAAGAAGGTGAACCGCTCTTTCAGAGGACGGAGGCGGAGCGCCATACTGTCGCTTGCCTGTTTCAGCATCTGACAAGGTATCTCGGTGTGAATGGTATCGGCATAACCGTAACATTTTCCTATGAGCTGTTTCATCACCGAGCAGTAGCGCATCTGCGGCATTGTGGCAATGCCCGAAGCATCTGCCACGACCGAATCTGTCTTTACCTTCCCTTGCTCTGTATACTGATAGACGAGCACGCCATCGGGCAGGATATCGCCTGTCTCCTTGTCTACAAGCATGATGTGCAGGTCTTCAAGCCGGGGTTGCATGGGTAGGTCGGCATGCCATGTATAGTGAAAGTTGAACTTCACATCGGCGGCGGCATGGCAATCGCTTTGGGCGGTAAAGGACACTTTGCTCAAGCAGTGAAATACGTAACTGTATACACTACAAGGCAGTTTTTCGAAAACGGTTATTCCTGTAGAGTCAGTTTGCTGCGTACGGCGTACTTCTTCCGTGGCCAGGAATTGTCCGTTATTCCATAGGAAATGGGTTTGGTAGGCCATTTCTACCGGTTGACCGGCAATAGCGAGGTGGCTATCGGGTTCGTAGCATTCTACGGTAATGCTCTTTTCGCACTTGATGAACAGCAGAAGCGGAAGTAGCAAAAGGAGCAGTAGCCACCAAGGACGTCGGCGCTTGTGGTGCAACTGCAGGGTATACAGATTGTACTCTTCGTTGTATTTCACTTTTTGGGTGAAGTATATTCTGCTTAATCGATGGTCTTTGCTCATATCATTATTTCTTTTGAGGCGTTGTATCGTGCAAATCGTGCGATTGTTGATATTCGGGCGATATATCGAATGTTATTTTATACTTTTCCTTGTTGGTAAACCAATCTTTGGGAATATGGCAATACCCCTCGGCATCGGTGCGTAGTTGCACTTTTCCCTTCTTCTTGGTGTGGAGTATGAAATCCATGTCTGCCAACGGATAGCTGCCATAATCGAGCAACCGGAGACCTATCAATTCCGGTTTCGGTGCGGGTTTCGGTTCCGGTTGAGGTTTAGGAGGCTCTGGAACCGGAGGTACGGGTTTCGGACCTGGACCTGGATCAGGAGGAATCGTCTCCAATGAGAAGACAAAGCGCAAGCGTTGGTCGGCATATTGGGGTGTCTGCTGTTGCACCTTATCTTGATAAGAAACTTCACAAGCGGTCTGTGGCTGAAGCATATCTCCTTCTATCGACCCTGCTAAAGGTATCTGGAGTGATGCGTTTCCCGTCTCTTCTGTCAATGGATAAGTTTTGCCATTGAAGGTCACCATGCAGTTGAATTGCTCTACCGGAGCATCATCCATAGTTACGGTTACATCTACATAAAAATATCGGGTGAGGTCGAATGCATATTCTTTCTTACCCTTCTCTACAACCAGCGTAAACAGCCGTCCTTTGGACAGTTCGATGATCAGTTCCTTTCCCACAGGCAAGAGGTTGTCTACCGTGAACCAGCCATCGGTTGAGGTGACCCGTTGGTAACCGGCCAACTGGAAGATAAAGGAGGGTAGCAATGTCTTTTCCCATTGAAAGCCAATCTTGACTTCCTGCATCTCGATGTGTGTGTATTCGGTCGTGAGGTCGGTACAAGCTGCTTGATTGGGGTAGGCATAGCCCCATGCCACAAGCGCGATGTCATAATCCGTACCGTTCTTGCGGTAATAGATATACTTCTTGTCGGGTATTGACAGCAAGCTCTGCTTCAGTGGTGATGAATCGAGAGCCGTTGCCAATGCGTTTCTACGCTTGCGGTACGCTTCGGCTACTACGGCTCCTTCGTCAGCGGAAGCTTCGCTATACGACTTCCAGTCATTGCCGGGTAATGTCCATTGCAAGTAGTCTACTCCTGTCTCCGGTTCAGGATAGAGCAGGCGTACCTGTTGCGCCATGGGCGTAATCAGTTGGCTGATTTTCTGAATGGGAAAGCGTTGGTCGATGAGCCGGACAACTTCTCCTATTTGTAATTTGATATTCATACTGATGGAGAGTTAGTGTAACATATCCATGCTAATACAAGCAACCAAAGTACCAGGCATAAAGGTACCGTGATTAAGAAACTTCTATGCAGCGTCTTGTGTCTGAACAGCCACATACCCATACTTGCACCATAAGCTCCGCCTATCACAGCCAGACCTAAAAGTACAAATTCGGGGATACGCCAACAATGGTAGTGTGCACGCCGTTTATCTATCGCATAGATGCCGAAAGACAAGATGTTGATAAGAAACAGATAAGTATAAAACAGAAATCCTAAATCACTCATAATAGTAAACCGGTATAACGGAGTTCAGTGTTTGGGGCACTGAACTCACGGGTGTGATACAAAATAACGATGAGGGTCAGCTCCAAAGCATTCCCGCGCAGATGCAGTAGGTGATGTAAACCAGGAAGAGAATGCCCAATGCCATCAGCCCTTCAAGCAAATACGTCCACCAAGGTGTGGAGGCAGGGGGAGGAGGCGGTACGGATTTTCTTTTCAACGAGAAGACGAACCGGTTCACTCCTTCAGTCAAAGGGCGGTACTGGCTCTCTCCATCTATGGTAAGTGTACACGCTGCATTAGAATCGGTTATAAAGAAATCTGAGGTAGCGGCATATCCTTGTTCATCGCATATAAGCGTACTTGGGTGACCGACGTATTCCATACGGACATTTGCCTTATCATAAGGTATGCCATCAAGTGTGACAAACACTTCTACGACGGCGCGAGGAGGATCGGCAAGGATTCCTCCTTCTTCTCCTTTTCCTCTTTCCTTGTCTTCCCGTTCTTTACGTTTTTTCTCTTCTTCAGCTTTTCTTCTTTCTTCTTCTTGGCGTTTCTTTTCTTCCTCTTCTTTACGCCTTTTCTCTTCTTCTCTTTTCTTCCTTTCCTCGTCTTCGTCAATGTCAGGCTTGGGGGTATTGAAGGCAAAAAGAATCTTATCCATTCCGGACGTTACGGTGATGTGTTTGCGTTCACCCTCTATCTCTACGTCAAACTGGTAACCTATGGGAAGCTCGCCTACTTTAAACAATCCTTGTTCATCGGTCGTGCGGGAGAATCCATTGAGCAAAAAGGACTGTCCGACCACCGGTAAACCGTCTTTCTCCACACCGATGACAACATCAGCTGTCTCCTTGTTATTTACATAGTCACCAATAGCCGAACCTCCACCAACACGTTCCGGGTAGCGATAACCCCAGGCTGTGAGGCGAATCATCAGATGCCCTGTAGGGGTTTGCTGATAGTATATATAGTTGTCATCGGGCACAGTCAGTATCTTTTGCGCCATGGCTTGATTGGTTCCAAAGCGCTGCGCTACCGCTTGCTGGCGACGTAACAATTCACGCCGCACTTCTTGCGTGGTGAGCAGGTCGGCTTGCGCCAACGGTAGCCATCCCTCACCGGGAAGTTCCCACTGAAGATACTCATGTCCGGGCGTACGCTCAGTGAACAACTGTTCATCGCCATCGCCCAATTGTTTTTTCAGTGCCACATATACCTTATCATAGTCATCACCGATAAGGCAGAATACACCGGCCGATTTAATTTTTATGTTCATCTTCCTTCCGTTTTTGATTCATATTAGGGTACCAATGCCATGATTTTGTCGGCTACGGCATTGGGCTGTACACAATTTGTGGCAAGGCTCTCTCGATAAGTTTTCGACTGTTCTTTCAGCCAGGGAATCTCGTCGAGTGCCGTGATGAAGCTCGATTCCTTTTCCAACTTATCCAACGTAGCTTGTACCAATGGCCAAGCAAACTGATGCTCTGTCTCGTTTTTTATCACTTTCTGTATTTCCTTGATGACATCCTGAAAGATTTCTACCGTCACGGCATAGTTGTCAAGTTGCCAAAACAGGGATTTTACCTCTTTGGCTCCTTGCTGTTCGGTACAACGGTCACACAAAGTGCGCAAGGAGGGAATCAGTGATGCCACCTTAGCTTTGTCATAAGGAGAGTGTACAGCCTCTGTAGCTTGGGCATAGAGGCGGACGTTCTCTACAAAGGGTTTTAGCTTGTTACGGGCTTCAGCTACACGTGTATCGGCTGTAGCAAACTCCTCGTATTGTTGATAGTCGGTTTCCAGTTGTGCCAAACCTATTGCCGTATAGGGTTTGTTCAGCCATTTTTCATCTACTTCACCTGCTAACTCCGCCAGCCACTTGGCACGGAACACTTGTAGGTCGTTGAGTTGTTTCTTCAGTGCTGTAATCGTTTGGGCATCGGTCTTGTGTTGCTCATCGTGCTGAATCAGCATTGCGTCTTTCTCTTGCATTACCTGCTGGAGTTTGGCTTCCCATTGGCGTACTTGCTCTACACTGTCTCGTTTGAGCTGTTCTATTTGTTTTTTGTAACGGGCAGACTTGCCGTCTTTCCGTTCAGCCTGCAATGTTGAGTCGAGCGTAGCCACTTTCACTTTCAGCAACTCTACTTGTTTTTGCTGTTCTGCAAGTTGCTT
The DNA here is from genome assembly GCF_029057325.1 of Bacteroides sp. Classification (GTDB taxonomy): domain Bacteria; phylum Bacteroidota; class Bacteroidia; order Bacteroidales; family Bacteroidaceae; genus Bacteroides. The sequence goes on from NZ_JAICZW010000166.1 coordinate 35,061, forward strand.
TGTCAGTTTTGCCACATCTTTCTCTTCTTGAGCCTGAACCATCAGACCGCTAATCCCGAACAATAGCATTACGATGATTTTGATTTGTCTCATTGTTCTTATCTTTCAATCATTATTTATCGGCTAATCAATTGCCAGCGTTTTGAGGTACTTGATAGGTTATCTTAAACGCAGCCAATTCACTGACTCCGTCTGTTTTTGCCTCGGTAACAAACGCCCTGTATACACCTTCAAGTTGCTTTACACTCTCAGGCGTGGGTGTCTTGCCTTGAAAATGCATCACAATCTGACGGCTCAATCCCTGATAGAAACTTAAGCGTTGTTTGTGAGTCAAATCACTTAAGTAGTTCTCATCCAATCCTTGGACAAAGCCGGGGATGTGCGTCATCTCTTGCTTATAAAGACTGTTGGCTCTGTAATTCGATGCTGTGCCGAGTATTCCTTGGCGGTGACTTTCGAACGAAGTCCATTGGGTAGTAGCTGTGTCATATTGGGCTACAATATTGTGGCGGCTACTCACAAATCCACGAATCTTACGATAGAGTGTATGGCGTTTTTCTACTTTATCCACGCGTAAGTCGCCATCCAAACTTTCATAGCTTTTCAAGGAGCACACCCCTTGGTAATGTTTATTGAGCTGGGCATCGTTGAATGAATCTTTATCGTGCAAAGCCGTCAAATAAGCATCGCAGGCTTTGTTGGTCGCCGATTCGTGGAGTGCATTGTTTACTGACAGATAGCCGGTAGATGAAAACATTCCCATTTTCTTCTTACGATCGATGTCTGCTCGGACTTTCTTATATAGCTCCTCATTCCAGCCCTCTGCAGCTTTCCAAGCGTCACGTATTTCCTGGCATTTGGCTGTTATATCAATCTTATCCTCTGGCACAAAATCATCGTCCTCATCCGAAGCGTTCTGAAACAGAGAACCCCAGTTCAATGCCAAGATTAAGATGCCGACAAAGACTATAAATATGCCTAATAATTTCAGTGCTTTCATTATCTCTAATTATTTTTAAAATTATCCTCATTGTTGATATATGGCATAATCACATCTTCGCGGAACTTATATATTTCATCAAAAGTCTTAAAACCATCTTTGGGCCATTGTTTTTCTATCTCTTCTTTAATCTTCCTGGCTATTTGTGGTTTCAATTTATTCTTTTGAGCATTTTTATAACTATCATATAGAATGGAATTTGTTACGGCTTCAATCCTTGTCCGTTGTTGAGACGTAAAATATGGTTTATAATCGCCACCATTTAAACTGAATGTAGTGAATGTCTTGGCGTTTATTTTGTCCAATAATTCTTTGCACTTTTCTTCTTTTTCTTTACGTTTTCTTTCTTTTTCAATAGCTTCATCGTTTGATATAGTATCAGTTCCGGTTTCTTCTTCATGAACTTCTGCCTGAATTGGTGAATCGACACTGGTAACGGATGGATTGACTTCATCAATAGGTGAATCAATATTCGCTGCCGAGATTTCGTTTCCTTCGGTAAGAACCGGTGTGGGATTCTGTTCTTCGCTAATTCCATCTCCTTGTTTTTTATTTATGGACGAGCAAACAACCCACGAAATGATGCCACCAACGAGAAGCCCTAAAACCAGGCCGATGATAAACGGAATCAGTCCTTTCTTGTCATAACCATGATAGACATTCTTATCCGATTGTTTTTCTTCATCGAAAGAGTCGTTCGGATTGTTCTGCTTATGGGACTTCTGTCGATTGGACTGGGAAGAATGTGGGTTCCGTGACTGATGCGAATCGTCATTGTCTCCATAAATATCTTTTGGATGGTTAGATATAACTATTTCTTTCTTTTTGCCCTGAATCGTCACTTTCAGGCAACGCGTTTCGTTGTCGTGTTCATACTGGCAAGTTAACAGATAATCGGTAGTCTGGTTGTTGATAGTCACCGGTTTATAAGCCTGTGAAACCGGAATGCGTGTTTTTTGTGAAGTGAAAGGAACTGTCTGACCGTCAAGCTGAATATTCACTATCCCCCTGCGGATGAGTTCGGTTACAGCATTCTGTCCCTCGCGATTAAGTCCGGTGATGGTATATTCCATATCATAATAACGCCGTTCACCGTAAACGGAACACTCGATACAATCCTTGTCTTCGTTGAGAACCACCGTAGATTTTGCAATCTCCAGTCTTCCTCCATTTTCTTGCAATTGCGACAAAGTGAAGAATACATTGTCGTATAATAAATCTGCTGTATTGTGCAAAATCCTGGAAATATCGAACAGGTCTGTAGGAAGCGATAAAAGGATGCCTTCCGCATTTTTTATATCACCCGTCAACAAGTCGTTCACTATAATCGAATACTTCTTCCGGCGGGGAATTTCCAATTGTTCCAATCCTGCGATGGTGGCACATGACACACCCACTTCCACCTCTTTGAACTGGTGAAATTCGGGATATTGCGTATCACGGAAGAAGGCAGAGAGTTTATCGGATTGCACACACAATGTGGCCGTCATGCCTGAGGAATTCATTTCGACATAAGTACCGCGTCGAGGTTCTAATGGATAGCGAGCCACAATTTCTGTAAACTCATCCTGATTCACTTCGATGTCGAGAAAGCGGTATACACCATCGGAATCACACTTCATATAAGCAGTTTTGTACTTTTCATATACCTCATGAAGCACTTCGTATGGGCTTTTGCTATCGGCAAACTGCATATCGCGAGCTACGGTCATGATGATGCCCAATGCGCCCAATGTGTCAATGTCGCAGGGACGTACTTTGCGGTCAATCAGTTCATAAACAATATAATCTTTGGCATGACGCACCACGCACATGGGATTCTCGCTTACCAGCGTGGCACGGTACATATTATCAGCTTTTTCACCACCTGCCAACATACCAATAGCGATGCGAGGTGAGAAACCTCCTTGACGCGATTTGGTGCCAGCCAACTGTAAACCTATTTTCTGATATTGTATTGTACTCATAATCTTAACACTATAACGTTATAAGTTCTGTCCAAATATTTTTTTCACTTTATCAAAGAAGTTTTCTTCACGCGTTCCTCCGGTCACCATTCGGATAGCATCGATAATTTTCAACGTCTCGGTCGGATCGAAGTCGAAAACGTCACCCAAATAGAACTTACCTAATGAGAAAGTAAATACTTGTGGTTTGTAGTTCGTAGAATAGTTGATGCGTTTCGATGTGCGGCAATAACTCTTGAGCATACTGATGGGACCTTCGTAGGTAGTAAGTAGTAATTGACGCGCTTTCTCAAGCCGTTCATTACTGTCTCCAAGCATATCGGCTTTGGTTACAATGAAATGGATGGCATCTACCGTTTTCATGATTTCCTGATTCTCGGGCAACACGAAAAGAGAGACAAACTTATTGAGTATATCAAGCTGTGAAATGTATTTTTTGCGGATGTTCTGGCCTATCACATTACCATTTGCATCACGGACATCTTCCACATATTCCACTTTTATTTTCGGTTTGGTTCCATCTACAATAATGAAGAATGCCTTACGGTTACCGCTACGTAACAAATTGGTAGCTCCGGTACCCATGTCAGAAAGTGAGGCATTACGGTTTTCGGCAATACGCAGAGCAAACTCTTCGCCTGACATTTCCACTAAATTGATGCGATGGTTCACAACATTTCCTCTACGGTCGGTTTCTTCTACAGAACCATGGATGGTGGTTACAAACTTACCATAAGTTGAACCTGGAGTAATACCTCCCTGCACATATTGTTGCAAAGCAGCGGCATAACGGCCTCCACTCGAAGCGGCATTCATGTTCAGAGTATATTGTTTACCATTCGCTCCGGCAAGTCCCATGAGCAAGCAAGTCTTGCCTGTACCTGGCGTACCAAACAGAAATACGTCTGTACTATTGGGTGGGCAAGAGATGTGGGGATCTTCTTGCATCAAATCTTGTAAGTGTGGCAGATAATCTCGTCCTTCTATCAGTCGTTCCCAGCTCTCGTCTGTCACCAGTCCTTCATCCTCCAATTCCCACTTCTTGAAAATATCCGCTTGAATCAAACGATCTACATCCGTTTTACTATATTCAGATGGATTATCCTTCATTTTTCTCAGTTCCTCGTCGCGCAGTTTATAGTATAGGGAGTTCACCTCGTTCTTAAACACGCTATCGGGATGGTTGTCGCGGTAATCGTCCACAATAAACAGGTCGTTCGAACGCTTCACGTCGTTCCACTGGGTTATTTCGTTGAGTGCTGCATGAGCTTCTACAGCGTGCCGCCCGCAAGGCAAGTCACAAAGATAACGGTTTAAGCTATTCTCAGAAATGGCATTCCTGGTATTGGTCCACATCAGGTCGTCCAGTTCATCGGCATGCACGCTATTGGGATACTTATGTTTGTACTGAAGTAACGCATTGTAATTGCCTTTCTCCACTATAGTCCAATCAGCCTGTTCTTTAGCGGCTTCCGTAGCTCTCCGTTCAGCCTCTAATATATCATTCAGCTTCTGTTGCAACTGTTGATTGATTTCCTGTACCTCCCGGCATTTGGGACCGGAGGGGAATTGCATCAGATAGGCAGATGTCAAGCGCTGAGTTTCTTGTATCTCTGCAGGAGACAGAATGAGTGATTCTGAGGATGCTTTAATCTGATTCCACATAGCCACTTCTTGAGGATTGCGTCCGGCTTCTTTGAGTTCTTCGAACACCATATCGGACACATAGCCTTTGAAGTCGTCTATCGTCAAGTCTTCATATTGCTGAAGCAATGCAACCAGTTGGGATACGGGTATATTGGGATTGTTTCTCACCTGATTCAACAGGATAGGTTTGTTTCCATTAATCAGCATAAGCGTATTTTATAAAGGTTTATAAGTCGGCTCCACCGGTAGTCCTTTTAGGTGTTGGTCCAACAAATGCAGAGCGTGAAACGATAAAATAATTGAAAATCACAAGCAGACAAAGCAGTACATATACTATCCAGCCTACCACGGTAGAACCGTCGGCTGCGATTAATGCTTTAGCAAAAGCCGGGTCGGGAGTATCTCCTAATTCAAATTTTACCAAACCATCAAAATAGTACTTCTCCGGACCTCCACCACCAATGATAGGAATAAGTTCGTTTTCCTCACCGAATTTTCTGATTTTAGTCTGTATGGCTGTCCAGGCTTCCGTATCGTATTTTCTTAGACGTACAGCCAATGAAGAGAGGTTCAGTATGTTCCATGCATGGATTTCACCTTCTATTTGGGATAGCTTTTTGTCGGTTTGTGGCAGTGATACGATAGCTGTTGCATTTTCTTTCCATCCACTCACTCCATCGTTTTCGCGCAGACTATATTTCTTCACATATTCCTCCAGCTTGTCACCATAGACCGGGCTTATTTGCTTTGAATCGATATAGTTTTGCAATTGTTCGGCAGCTTTATCCAGAGCCTGTCGCTGTTGCGCATCGTAGTTACGGTGCATATTCTTAATAGCCTCAACTTCTGTCAAGGCCTTTTTCTTCAGCTCCGTTTGCTGGGTAGTGATATAAAAGAATCGCTGGAAAGGCGCATGAAAGCATACTGCCACTGCTATAAAGATTGCTAAAGCCGACCACTCCACATAGCGCCAGTTTTCTACATTGTTCTCTGCGGTTTTTGCCTTGATACTCAGCCATAGTAAGAATCCCAAGGCTGCTACCAGTGCTATAGCTCCTACGATAGCTCCGCCGGGATTACCTTCACTGGAATGAAGTAGGATTCCCAGGAATGTGATGACCCCAATGCCTGCCAGCCCTATAAGTGCTATGACATTGGCGATGGATATTCCACTATTTTGTTTAGATGCCATAATGAATATATGTGTTATTGGTTATTATTAATAGATTGTATGAATCTCTTTTCGTTTTCTATCCATCAATTTACTTTTTCCAATTGGAAGTCGAACAGGGATTTTCCGTTTTCATAGCAGGTGGCTTTGAGTAAACGGTTTTCATCGGGTACACAGACATAGTCGTATCTCTTCATTGTGTGTCCTTGGCCGTCGTCCGATTTTTCTAATTGATTGATGATAAATTTATCTTTTTCCCATTTTACAGTAAAACGTGCTTTGTATATTCGCTTCGTGGCTATGGTGCGGTCTTCCAAAACTCCTGTCTGCGCAGACGAAAAAAGAAAGTAACTCCAAAGTTCGTCTATTTTGTTTTTATTATTGTCAGTCAACACCAGTTCATGTGTGCTGCGCCACTTGCCGAGAAGCAGATCGTGATTCTGCATGATGTCATCGAAATTAGCCAAATCGCCACCGGTAGCATCAAGCGCATCCTTTATCTGGAGCGTAGGACCGATACGGTGTCGGGTATCAGTCTGTTTACCGGTCAGGGCAAGAATCTTGACTACTTGATCGGCTGTCAAGTCCTTGTTCTTACTTTTTAGCAAAGCCACAGCTCCAGCCACCACAGGAGCGGCCATCGATGTACCTTCCATCTCTTGAAATCCGCCTTCGGCTTTCACGTTAAATTTCTGCCAGAGTGGTGTGAGCCAATTCACTGTAGAACTCCAGAGCTTTACTCCCGGAGCAGCTACCGTACTATAGTGTAAATCAGCTTCTTTCACCACACCAAAATTACTGAATTCAGCCATCTGGCCGTTGTTGTCTACTGCTTCTACATTCACTATCTGCTTGCTGCGGTTCATGAAATCCATTCCCATCAAAGCCGTTTCATTACCGGCAGCCTTCACTATCACGCAATTATGTGAGGCAGCGGTAGCCAATATGAACTCCCAAACCTGTTCGGCTCTTTTTCCGGTGTGTGTTGCCAACTCTACTTGTTCGCTCAAAGGTATTTTACCTGCATCTTCTCCTAAAGTTCCGAGAGACATATTCACTACATCTGCACCGTGATAGATGGCATACAATACGCCTTCGTAGATTTTTAAGAGATTCCATGGATAGTCACCTAAAGCGACCGGAATCCAGCTGCATTCGGGGGCTATGCCTGAGCAACCATAAGTGTTGTTCTGTCCGCCAATTGCCAGGCCTGCCACGTGCGAGCCGTGGCAATATAGTCCCATGTAATCATAAAGCTCTTTCGGAGAATTGACGTTAGGAAGACGCGGAGGCGGAAGTACATTCACCCGTTTGGTACCGATATTGATGGGGTTGGTATAGCGTTCGCCAATTTCAGGATTGGAAAGGTCGAAATAGCTGTCCACAATGGCAACCTTTACATCGCGTGAACCACGGGTGATACCCCAAGCTTCGTAAGCTTGAATCAGCTTGTAATACTCTTCATACTGCTTCACGTTGAATCCGGGATCGGAGGGACGGGTAGCAGTCTGGTCACCGTTCATGATAGTATTGGTGGTGACAAGGAAATTGATACCCTTGATACGTTGAGGCAATTCGTCTGCCACGATGGTCAATTCGTTTTGCGGCACACCTAAGAGCATGGTGGCGGCAGCAGGGTTATAATAGAGTATCTTATAGTTGTCGGATGGATAGATCTGCTTGAACTGTCGTGCAAACGAAATCATATCCTGCTTCACGTCTTGAGAGTTGAAGAATACCACCAGTTGGTCGGATACTACCTGTGTGACAGGATCCTCCGGACTGGTGATGATGTCTGTACTGTCTACAGGGGGAATGTAATTGTCGCTGGGAGGAGGCAGTTCGGGTACATCGGGAATCGTTTCGTTCCAATCGTTTACGATACTGGTGTCACGTAATTCGGGTGGTAGGTCGCGGTAAGGGTCGGGCACTACCGTATCTCTGCCGTTGAAGGGATTGAGCGGATTTATCGGATTGCCAGAATGGAACGGATTGCGGGGCAAATTGGAGTTAGCTCCACAACCACGCAACAACAAAGCCAGCACGAGGCATATCAGGCACAAACCTGCCAGAAATACCAAGGTTCGCCACAAGCAACCTTTTGCTCCCCATGGTTGCCAGAATGGAATATGAAAATCAGCCATAATCTTTATCTTTACTGAATAATACAATCTAAAAGTTTACGCTTTCAACTCATCCAATATCTTCTTCAGCGCATCGTTTGCCTCGCGCTTTTCGGGGTCGGGTACATTGAGATGAGCAATGAACGCCACGTAGAGATACTCCAGCCAGCTATTGTAATTGGCTTCATACGCTGGGGTGTATCTGTTGGATGAAGTGAGAATATCGTCAAACAAGTGTGTCATCTCTTCGTCATCGTAGTTCTCCTTGCGTGCCTGTTCTGTATATTCAAAGCAGGGCAGGTGCATGCTTTTAGCCAGTTTACGTGCCGAGTCGACCTGTGTGGGCGAGAGATAGCGGTAGCCAAAGTCCATCACGTAGTCGCTGATGGTGGTGGCAATCATGTCGGCAATCAGGTCTTGGTTGATATTTGCCGTGTTCAGCACATCTACATAGTCGGCAATATCATTCTCGATAGTCTGCATCAGGTGTAGGTTCTTGGCTGTGGAGACTACACAATCTACCAAGTAGGACACGGCAATCTCGTCCACTTGTCCGTCACCGGCGAAATTGTTCACAAACTGTACGTCAGTGAGCTTCTTCTCCCACAACTTCATCATGTGATTGGCAATCACTGCCGAGTTTTTACGTTTGATAGTTTCGCCCTTAAAGAGTACGTCAGATTCTATGCCTCGTTTCTTTAAATAGTCTGCAGCCTCGTCTTGATTGGTGAAATGGTAGTATTCGATGAACCGTTCCCACTTCTCAGCCATGGTGGGACAACCGTCGAAGTTGTTGCAACGTTTGCGTATCAGTTCATAATCCTTGATGGCATTACCATCGTTTACCGTGGCTGTGAGCGTAGGTATAAACTTATGGATTTCCTTGAAGCTTTCCGATTCGGTATATTGCAAGGCTTGCAAAAGATGTCCGAAATATTCCGGTTCGCTTTGGCAGGTGAACTCCAGTTCACGGAAGATATAATTTGCTTTACGAATATTTGCATCGAGCAATTCATCGGCGTTGGAAGATACATAATAGTCACGCAAGATGTTGTAGCAAGCCTTGCAAGCGGCAGCTATCTGTTCGGCTATCTGTGATTCACGTGCCGATGAGATTTTCTCTGCAAGTTTGGACAGTTGCTCTATGATGTAGACAGAACCGTCGTTACCGATAGAAGCAGCCACATCCCATGAGAGAGCGGGGTTGGCAAAGAGGTGTGTCTTCTTGTTGCTGACACTACAGAAAGTCCGCCGCTTCAGTTCATAGTATGCGCGGTCTATCACCATACTTTGTTCTGTTCCGTTACCGTCTTCATCCACACCAGCATAGATGTTGCACGCTTCGGGGCGTGAGTACTTGAAGTCACGTAACATATAGCAGTTCTGAAAAGGTATTCCGTTACCTGTCCAGTTATTCACCCATTTGTTTTGACTTGGGATGAGGCACTCGACCAGCAATCTTCTGATAAATCGGGCTTCCCAGACATCTTCAAAAGCCTGTTCGCTATATTCTATCTTTGTATCAGGATAGCTAAAATCCACATTGAACATCGTACCGATGTGGAAGAGAGGAGATATGCCTGTTTTTGCGATAAAAGCCGCACGTTTCTCGGGAGTGTTGCCTACATATTCGTCCACCCAACCTGCCAGCAGGTTATGCATTTGTGTAGCTTCCAGGTTCTTTTGGTGGTGGCAGTAGAGCAGGATGTTGAGCGTCTTTTCATCGTTGTATTTGTTGAAAAGATAGGCAACCTTTCCTCTGAGGTAACAGTTTATCAGGTTACTTGTCAAGCCTGAAAGTTGGGACAATTTGATGTTAAGGCGTGCACGGGCTCCGGGAAAGTCGAGCAAGTCGCACTCTTTCAGAACTTTCATGGGTACATCCCCCTGGGTCAGTAGTGTTTGGGTTTCGGACGGGATATCCCGCATATCATATCGCCCGCTGTTGGTGATGAATTGTTCCCGGATTTTGATAACAACTTCCAGACATACCGCACAAAGCTCGCTCTTGGTGAGTGTCTCGACTTTCTGGATGTGCTGTGGTGTGCCGATATAGACATCTGTGGTGTACTTCTGCTTCTCCGGCGAGAAGAGTAGTCCCAAGCAAGCCACACTCATAATGGTGTTAGGCTCTTTGTTCTCATGTGCCACGGCAGAGATGGGCAGATAGATGTATTCTGAAAACTTCAGCCTTTGCAGGATGTTCAGGCAGGTCTTAAACAAGTCGGTAAAGCGTTGGTCTTTGTTCCATAATACGGAGAACAGGTCAGCGTAGTCTGCCACCGGTACACGATGGATAATCTGTGCCAACCGGTCGAAAAAAGGTGTTTTGGAAGAATAGACCTGTCCGGCATTGATGTATTTGCGGAAATACAACTTGATTTCAAGCAGGTCATCGGCTATTAAAACAGGATGTTGCTCTTCTTCATGTACCGAATATTTTTCGAAAATGGCTTCGCTCATCCCTATCAAATCCATTTCACCTGCTGTGGTGAAATCTATGATGTCGGTGAAATAAGAGTCGCAAATAATCAGTATGATATCCTTTACGCTGAGCGTACGCATCCGGATGGGATACACGGCAGAATAATCCGCTTCATTGCGGCTATACGAAGAAAAGCGGGTCACTACTCCCGTTGCCTCGCCGCCACCGCCGATAGGGTTGATTTCTTGGATGAATTTGTATTCCCTGTCGGGGGCATCTACCATAAACGGGCTGTCGCTGTTCCGTAGGATGCAGTTCATCAGATAGGACTTACCCACCTGGCTGTTTCCGAAAGCGGCGATACCGGGGTTGGTATCCTGTGCCCGCCTGAGGATACGCAGTTTGCGACGCTCGTCTGCCAACTGGAAGAAGCGCTGGTCATATTGCTCGGGACGGTTCTTCTTAATCCACTCCAACCCATTGTTGATGCTTTCGATGTATTTGTCTATGTTGTGTACCATATTTCCTTTCTACTTGTTGAATCGTTACGTTTGGTTTTCATTCTCTCCGAACCGTCAGCGTTCCTGAATCTTCAGTGTGAACGCTCCCTTGTCCATCCAGAAGCCTCCGTCGTGAGCCAAGGTTTGCAGACGAAGCTCTACGGCGCCGCTGGCGATGTTGTCGCCTTCCATGTCGGTCACATCTTCCAGCGTGAGAAGTTCGCGGTCTTCATGGTAGTTGCGCTGCAGCATGATGTTGAGCTGGGCGGCATGGCTATGGTTGTAGATGGCATATAGCGGACGAGCCTGGTATTTGGGCGAGTTGTATTGTTTGCAAGCCAAATAGCAGGGGAATATGGAGATACCTTTCAGGGTGACCGTGCTGTTTTCGGGAGTCAGGACAGGCGTACGCACTTCCTGCAGCTCTTCGTCGAAGATGCCGATGTAACGGGCGGTGGACTTCATGTTCTTGGCGAGTTGGGAAAAATCGAGCACCAAACCGTTGAACCCTACCGTACTTGCCAGATAACCCACTTCGGCTCCTACGGACACTACCGCTTTCTGGCTCTCTTGGAAGTATCCTTCCTCGGTAGCCAGCGGGAACCAGCGTCCTACGCGATACTCGTTGAGGCATACCAACCGGCTGGGGTCGATGGGGATGTATTTCAGCAACAGCTCCGTGAGCGGTTTCAGATTGGTGGGGCGACCGGAGAGCACGATGATATCGCAATGCAGGGCGTACATCACTACAGAGAGTGCCTTGAGCATGGGTTCCATCGTGTCGCGTACGATGCCGCTTACCACCTCGGGGTCGTAACGCCAGCCCAGGCTTTCAAAACGGAAGCCGAAGTGATGTTCGAAGTGGTCGAGCAGATATTGTGCGGGCTTCTCTTTGGGGAAGAGCTCGGCGTAGCTGTAGAGTTTCGACGGACGGCCTTGCTTGAGCTGTTCCAGGAAAAACTGCGATATGGGGTGGCTGATTTGTGTGCAGAAGTCAATCCGGCATCGGCGGTCACGCTCGCTCTGATTGGCCGAGTTCTCGGCAAAGAAGTGGTGCATGAGCTGCTGCGTGAGGTGATGCTTCAGCTGTTTGGCGTCTTCTTCGGTCATGGCATGACGGATGGCATCCACCATTTCGCTATAGGCACGGGTTTCGGCCACGCGAGGTATAGCCATCAACTCGTCGGGTGTCATACGCTGGATGCGGACAGCCAACGCGCTACCTATGCTGCCTATTGTATCGGTATTGTTGTCGGTACCTTCCAGCACCACATCGCGGATGAGGTTGTGCAGGATATCATCGCCGGCAGAATAGAAACTGTCATAATACAGTGGGATAGGAGTCAGCCTGCCCATGCCTTTCTGTCCATAAGCGGCGACCATGACGTCGGTGGTTCCGGCACCTATGTCGATGGTTCCTATTGTGAGGGCATTGCCTTGGAAACCTTGTGCCTCCATTTCCTGACGGTGGTGTCCTTTCAGTTTGAAGAACTGGTCTACCCGTCCGCCATAGCGCTTGGAGAGTTCGGCATACAGGTACACCAGCTGGCTTGCCAATGCTTCGTCATACATCCATCCGCGTTTCTCCAGTTCCATGATGTCGTCGGTGGGGCGCAAGAGTTCGGGGTCGGGTGTGATGGTCATGGGCGGAAGTTCGGGATGGAGCTTCTGCAACAGGCGCGTGGCGTCTTTGGCGGCGCGGCGTAGCACTTCCTGCTCCTTGATGGGCATTGCCGTAGGACAGGTCATGATGATGTTGCGCAGGTGGCGCGAGCAGTTCACGTGTCCGTGCATTTCGCGGAACTTGCTGGAGTTGATGTAACTCAATGCCTGTTGCAACATTTCAATCATGACAAACGTCATGAGCGAACTGCGACTGTAGTGACAGGAGTTGTCGGTCGTGCCAAGGTTGAACAGGTCAATCTCTTTGGGCTGTTCCAGGAAAGTGCCATCGTCGTCGAAGAGGTCGGTGAAGCCTTCAATGAAGATTTGCGGGTTCACTTTGAGGCTTGTGGGGTCGTCTTCCATCACCATCTGTTCCCAGCGGCTTTGATAGGGCTTGTCATCCCATAGGTAGCGTTTGGGCGATGAATAGTTGGTGGTGCGCTCGCTTTCGCCATGGGTTTCGAGCGAACGGTACACCAGATGCTTTGCCTCTTCACCCACTCTCACCAACGAAGGCCAGCGGAATAGCTCCTTGCCTTGGGTCAAATCGCCGCCAAAGTCGGCACGGCGGAATACTACGCGCATATCGAAAGCGTTCTCGTAGGTGCGCCAAGGCTCCGAGAGGTCGCGCAGGCGGAGCATACGGGCTTTGGTGAAGTCGCCGTTCTCGAACAATACCGCACACGTACGGCTGTTGCCGATGTCCACCGACATATCTACCGGTATGCTTCTCGACACATTATTGTATAAGGTGATTTCGAGAGCGGCGCCGGACAAGCGCAGGAAATTGATCAAGTAAATATAGTAAGCTATAAACTTATACTTGTGCTGGCACTCCTCGCGCAAGTCGATGCCGAGGAGGGATACCAGGTAGTCACCTATCGGGGCATCATTCTGCCCGTCGGGGATATTCAGGAAACTGCCAAGTAGCAGGTCGGCACGGTTGCAAAGCGAGTATCGCTTGCTCTCTTCGCTGCCCGGCAAGAAAGCGGGGCGGAGCACTCCCTCGGCCGCATCGGCTGCCAACGTGGTGTCGAACGCCCACGTAAAGCGGAAATGTTGCTTGCCGTTGGGCTGACGGTCGCCGATGGCGTCGATGCGCACGCGGCACCAACCGTTGGGATAGCCCGAACTCTGCCCGTTCACCTCCATTTCATACATGGGCATGGGGAGCCATTTGCCTAAGAGCAGTTCAAATCCCGTCTTTATCTCGTGGTCCTGCTTGATGCGGAGGGATGAGAGCGAATTGACGCTCGTCAGCTGAGGGTCGCCTTGCGGATAGCTCTCCACGATGGCGAGCACGGTGTCCTTTTTCATCTTCGGCACGCCGCTTTCGTCCAGCATTTTGGTGCCATTGGGCGCTTCTTCGATGAGGGCGTTCTGCTTCAGGTAGTTTACCGGTACAAACGAGCCATCTTTGGCACTGCACACATCCACGCGTACGCGTCCTCCATTCAGGAAATCGATGGTTTCGAGGAAAGTGTATTTCAGTGTCTTGCCGCTATCGGGCAGTAAGAGGGGCTCTTCGGGGTTGAAATCCAATTCGGTCTTCTTGAAGTGAAGCCCTGAGTTGGCTATCAGGCTATTGGCTATATGTTTATCCATAATAAAAGGTGTAATGGTTCTTTATTGTATGAAAACATGGAAGTAAATGGTTCGTGTTTTATCAGTCAGTCTGAATGATGAGGTATTTGGATACACTCCAGAACTTCGCGGTATCGGTTATGACGAGCGTGGTCTGATTGCCGCTGTTCTCCAACCGATAGCTGTCTGTGGGCACCGGTGTGAGTATCTTCACTTTGTTGGGCAGAGAGAGGGTGGTGAACGTGCGGATGTCTATCTGACGGAAGTTGGAAACGTTGATGTTGCTGTAGTCCACCTTCTTCTTTTTCAAGAAACCGCCCGTGGTAAGTCCGGCATTTTTCAGTTCGCTTTTGGTGCCTACTTTCACGTAGGCGATGCTGTTTTTGGCTATCTGTTCGGCTATCTGTTCTTGCTGCTGATTGATGGTCTGCGTCTGTGCCTCTTTCTCGTCGCCCAGGTTCTTGATTTGTTCGGTCAGCTGGGAGATGTTCTTTTTGTTGTTGGCAAGGTCTATCTTCAGTTGGGCCAGTTCGCGATCTTTGGCATCGAGCTGCTCGCGTAGTGCCACGATAATGGTACGCAATTGTTTGTTCACCTGGTTGTCTGTGTTCAGCTGGTTCTCCAGTTCGTCGATGCGGCTGCGGTGGCGTGCCAGGATGTCGCGCACGTGTGCCAGGTTGTTTTGCATACGCATACGGTTGAGGCTACGGTTTTCGGGGTCGCCCGTATTCAGCAGCAGTTCGCCTTCTTCCAAGCGTATGCTGTCCAGTCCTTCGGCAATCACCCCTAAGTAGCCTTGCAGGTTCTCATAATCTACCTTACGCTGAAAGTTCGCGTTTTCCAACGAGTCTATTTTCTCGCGCTGCATACGTTCTTTCTTGCTTTCACCGCACGATGTCAAAGTAAAAACGATGTGACAAACCAATATCACTACAAGAATAAACTGGAATTTCATTTTTTCAGAATATTTATTTGTTTCGGATTATTTATGTTTCAACAACTATTTTTGCAAAATTAAATTAAATATACTACTTGTTTATTTATTGCATTCTGATTTTGTTTTATTTAACCTTTCTATACATCTCAAAATGTTTTAGATATGTTGAATTTGTAGTATATCTCATTTGTAAATTTGTGCGGGGTATAATTCAATAGAAATCCTTTGATGTAATTTTCTATTAAAATGATCTGTTGGTTGAATTAAATTAGCGAAAAAAAGCATCTCTATTTTTATTTTCCTTCTGAATTTGTATTCTGAGTATCAAAAATTCCCCTCACTTCCAACCCTCCTTCTCATTATTTTTAATACCTTTGAACCCCGAATTTAATTCGTTAAATATCTGTTACCTGTTCGTTAGACAGCTGTTGTCCGTTCGTCAGACATCCGTTGCCCGTTCGTTAGACAGCTGTCTAACGAATAAAATTCGCCGTTCCGGCGCATAATTCCGTGCAACGGAGCAAATAAAAACGTTGAATTAATACATTAATATCTATGAGCGCTTATTACGATTTATACCAAACCCCGAACCCCTCGCCGGAAGAGGGTGAGAAGAAGACACTGCACGCCCGCATCCTGCCCAAGGGCACCATCACTGCCGACCAGTTCCGCGAACTGGTGCACAAGGCGACCGGATTCAGTCCTGCCATCCTCGATGGCACGCTGCAGGCGATTACGGACGAGCTGCATAGCTGGCTGTCCGATGGATGGATTGTCGAGGTGGGCGAATTGGGGTATTTCTCCCTGTCGCTGAAGTGCGATAAGGTGGTGACGAACAGAAAGGAAATCCGTTCGCCGTCCGTGCATTTCCAGAATGTGAACCTTCGCATCGGCAGCAAGTTCCGCAACCGGTTCGCGACAATGAGGCTGGAGCGGAAGTCATCGCCCTACACCTCGCGCACTAAGCTGACACCGGAACAGCGAAAAGGAAAGCTGCTGAAACACTTGGAGAAGCACGGCTGCATCACCCGCGCCGATTATGAACACCTGACCGGAAGGGCGAAGTATCAGGCAGTGGCCGACCTGAACGGGTTTCTTGAAGAAGGCATTATCCGCAAGTACGGCAAAGGGAAGACGGTGGTGTATTTGAAGGTCTGATATCCATGCCATTCTGAAAAATGTCTATCTTTGCAACTTGAATAAATAAAAAATGAAATGAAAGCCTCCAAGTATTTTGCCCGCTTTTTATTTTACTCATTTTTCATTTTAGGGGGATTGTCCCATCTCCCCGTATATGGACAAGGAAAGGAAATCGCAGAAAAGTTTGATGTAGATAGTACGTTATACGTTTACTATGAGCGCTGCAAGGCACTCACCAAGATTTCGCATAGGGAAGCCAGCTTATCAAGTATTATGTGAAAAATGCCCGGTTCAACATCGCGCTCTATGAAGCGCAGCAAATGCTGAAACAGGCGGAGAAGGACAACTTCCCAAACGGCATCAGCTACGGGCACAACGCCTTGAGCGGCATCTATCAGAGCAAACATCTCTTTAAACTGGCTGTTGAGCACAAGGAAAAAGAGATTGAAGTCACCAAGCAGTTTGAGGGGAATACCTATAATTTCTCCAATTCATATTGCCAGTTGTGCTTGCTCTACTGCCAGCTGAACCGACTGGACAAAGCGAAGGCGGCACTTGATGAGGCTCAGAAGTGGGTCAACAGTCATAAACAGGCATTTACGGTCTGGATTAGGTCGGCCGATTATTACATCAAGATTGCCAATTACCCCAAAGCGTGGGAGTGCCTGCAAAAAGCCAAAGAACTGCTGGAGACCCACGAAGAGAACCGGCTGATTGACCATTACTATTACTTTACCTTGTGTGACTATTACAGAAACACTGGCGAATACGACAAAGCGCTTGCCTTGCACGACTCTATCACAATGGCATATCCTGCCCGGGACAACAATGTGTTGAGTGAGCGTTATCGGCAGAAAGCTACGATTTACAGCAAAATGGGGAACTACCAGGCTGCGTTGGATTTTTTCAAGAGATATGTCGAGCTTACCGATTCGCTCAACATCGTACAGGCGGATGTCGCGGCAGGCGAATATGCCGCCTTGCTGAGCGTGGGACGCTTGAACACCGAGAAAAACGAGCTTCGCCAAAAGATGCAGGAGAAAGATTTGAGGAACAAGCAACGGGTGAACCTCCCCGTTAATCGTATTTATGCGGAAAAGATGGGAGGAACTTTGCGCATCGATCCTGAATACACAGAAGGATGCAGGGTTGTATTGACATTGCCGATTGAAGAAGGAGTTATCGGGAGTTAGAAGAAGTCATCGGGAGTTATCGGCCGATACTCCGCCTTGTGTAAGCAGGACTATTGGCTTTTAACTCCCGATAACTTCTTAAGTCGCTAAATTGATTCAATCAGTCTCTTTAATACCACCGTTGCCGAAATCTCTCTGTTTGCGGCTTCGGGGATGACGATGGATTGCGGGCTTTCTATCACTTCGTCCGTCACAATCATGTTGCGGCGCACGGGGAGGCAGTGCATGAAGTAGGCGTTGTTGGTGACAGCCATCTGGCGGTCGCTCACGGTCCAGGCACGGTCTTTGCTCAATATCTGTCCGTAGTTGTCGCCGGTGTAGGCCGCCCAGTTCTTGGCATAGACGAAGTCGGCGCCTTCAAATGCTTTCATCTGGTCGTATTCCACGCGGGCGTTGCCCACGAACTTCGGGTCGAGCTCGTAGCCTTCGGGGTGGGTGATGACAAAGTCATAGTCGGCGGCGTTCATCCATTCGGCAAACGAGTTGGGAACGGCTTGCGGCAGCGGGCGCGGATGTGGTGCCCACGTCATCACTACTTTGGGGCGTGCCGTCTTCTTATACTCCTCGATGGTGATGAGGTCGGCGAAGCTTTGCAGCGGGTGGCGCGTGGCGGCTTCCATGGAGAATACCGGGCGACCGGAATACTTGATGAACTGTTCCAGAATGACTTCGTTGTAGTCGTACTCCTTGTTCTCGAAGCGGGCGAAGGAGCGCACGCCGATGACGTCGCAGTAGCAGCCCATCACGGGGATGGCTTCCAACAGGTGCTCCGGCTTGTCGCCGTCCATGATGACACCCCGTTCCGTCTCCAGCTTCCAGGCACCTTGGTTGATGTCGAGCACAATCACGTTCATGCCCAGATTGAGTGCCGCCTTCTGGGTGCTGAGGCGGGTACGCAGGCTGGAGTTGAAGAATATCATCATCAACGTCTTGTTGCGTCCCAACTCTACATATTTAAAACGGTCTTTTTTAATCTCAAAGGCTTCGTCCAGTGCAGTCTTCAGGTTGCCGATGTCCTGCACGCAAGTAAACTTTTTCATATTCCGGTTGATTTTTGTAGCAAAGATAAAGATTAAAGCGGATTCTTCATCCTCTCTGTATGAAAATTCATCGTTTATATATACATTTGTAACTGTATTTGCAATCTTATTTATCGGATACTCGTAGAAATGATGAAAAAAGCAATCCTGTTTGCCTGTCTATCGATGATGGGAATAATGCCTGTTTTGGCGCAAGAGCCTCTGATACGTCCCGAAGAGGGAAAGACGTTGTTGGAACGTGTGACGAAGGAGGGAAAGTCCATTGCCTCCAGCAGTATGAATCTTCAGTTTTACACCTCCGGTGCCGCTTATCTGACCGACGGGAAACTGGATGAGGCGGCTTTCAAGATGAATACCGTCCGTCTGGAGATATTGGGCTCTTTCGGCAAAGACTTCTCCTACCACTTCCGGCAGTCTTTCAACAAGTATAGCAATCCGCACGTGCTCGACAACATATCTTCGTCGGTGGAGTGCGCTCTCGTCAATTGGAAGATGAACGACCGCTTTACCCTGACGGTGGGGAAGCAGTGCGTCCAGTTGGGCGGCTATGAGTTCTGGGTGAACTCCATCAAGGTGCGTGAGTTCAGCGACTTCAATAACAACATCGCTTGCTGGCAGGCGGGCGTGAACGGGGCGGTCAGCCTATCGCCTACGCAGACCTTGAACTTACAGGTGCTGAACAACCGCAGCGGCGGCGAGGAAGAGGCTTTCCTCTACGGTCGCCCGGCGGAGGTGGGGAAGGTGCGTGTGCCGGTGCTCTCCACTGCCAACTGGGACGGCTATTTCGCTGACCGTGCCTTGAATCTGCGCTACTCCGCTTCGTGGGGGCAACTGGCGGACAAGCGGAACATCCTTTACCTGACTGCCGGCAATGTCTGGCAGAAAGGGCCCGTAATAGCCTACATCGACCTGATGTATTCGCGCGAGGGACTGGATAGCAAAGGGCTTGTCAGCGAGCTTTCCGCCCGCCGTCCGGAAGGGGGTGTCACCGCTCAGCACGTCTCTTACTTCACCACGATTGCCAACTTCGACTACCGCCTTCATTCGCATTGGAACATGTATGTCAAGGGTGCTTACGAGACGGGTAGCGTTTACAAAGCCAACGGCTTCTACGACAAAGGACTGTATCGCCGCACCTGGAACGTGCAGGCGTGTGCCGAGTTCTTTCCGATGGAAAACAGCGAACTGCTCATCTTCCTTCATCTGCTGTATAAGAAGCATGGCATGGCGGGTTGTGCGAGGGCGCTGGGAGCAGAGAGCTATAGCTCGCAACGCGTTTCGCTGGGGCTGGTCTATACGATTCCTGTGTTTTAGGGAGGCAGGACTCTCATTTAGAGGGGATAAAGGGGCTATCGTTCCGCCTTGCTTCGTTAGGAGTTAAAGAAGTTAGAGCCGATACTCTTGGGTATGAACCGTTGTAGAAGTATCGGCTTTAACTCCTAAGCATCCACTTTGCGGCAGAACCGTTCGGCGTGCGCCGGGCTGTCGGTGATGATGCACTCAAAAATCAGTCTTCATTCTCTTTCTTCTCGTATTCGCGGACTATCTCCATGGCAGCTTCGTAGTCCTTCTCGTTGACAAGGACGGGGACATCGATGGCTGTGTCCGGCAATACTATATTCACTACCGTGCCGCCTTGGATGACGGCTTTGATTTCGTTGCTTTCCAACATGCTTTTTACGAGTTCTGCTTTCCACAATGAACCAGTGAATACTTCAATGAGCTTGCTCTTGTCTTCTTTCGTTTTCATAACGGTATGAATTTAGGGGTTTCTGTCTTGGAGTATAACAAATATCTCTGTTCAAATGTTTTTTCAAAGGAGTTATCGGGAGTTACAATTCAATTCTCTCTACCCTTATCGCCTCGTTCAGGAATGCGGAAGCCGATTCGATGAATTTCTCTTCCGATTCGGTGGTCCTATAGACGCATCTTCCACCTTTGGTGCATTTCTTATCCATCTCCGGGTGGCGTGTCAGGTAATCTTTCAGGCTGTCCGCTACCAGTTCGCCCTGTGTGACGGTGGTGATGCCTTCGGGCATGTATTGCTTGATCTTGGGCAGCAGCAGCGGGAAGTGCGTGCATCCTAAAATCACCGTATCTATCAGGTTGTCTTTGGCGAGCAGTGCGTTGATGTATTTGCGCACGAAGTAGTCTGTTCCTTCTCCTTGCGCCTCGTTGTTCTCTACAAGCGGCACCCATAACGGGCAGGCCTCTCCGCTGACCTTTATGTCATGGAAGAGCTTGTGTATTTCCAACGGATAGGATTCGGATTTGATGGTGCCCACGGTGGCGAGCACTCCGACGTGGCGGCTGCGGGTGATGTTGCCTATGCATTCTACGGTGGGGCGGATGACACCCAATACGCGCCGGGTAGGGTCGAGGTTGGGCAGGTCTTGCATCTGTATGCTTCGCAATGCCTTTGCCGAAGCTGTGTTGCAGGCCAGTATGACAAGCTGGCAACCCATTTCGAACAATTTGGTGACCGCTTGCAGCGTAAATTCATAGACCACCTCAAAGGAGCGGGTTCCATAGGGGGTGCGTGCATTGTCGCCTAAATAGATATAGTCGTATTGCGGAAGCACTTCGCGTATTTTGCTTAAGATGGTCAGTCCACCATAGCCGGAGTCGAATATGCCGATGGGACCGGGTGCGGAAGGTAATGTCTGTTTCATATTATTCTTCACTTTTTGCAAAGATAGTGCTTTTGCCTGTAAAAGTAAGAAGGTGTAGCTGACTTCTTTAAGAAATCCGTGTAATCCCGCACCTAAAAGAAAGGAGGGCGTCACAAAGACGTCCTCCTTATAGATTGATGACTTTTCAGTCAGTATCTGTTTCTTTCAGTATCTCTTATTTAATGCCCAGTTGTGCCTTTACCTTCGCTGTTACATCCACACTTGCAGCACCGATATATGCGATGGGAGTACGTGCGATATCGAAGATGTAAACCACGCCTTCTGCCTTACCCACAGCCTGTACCGCTTCATCCAGCTTCTTGTAGATGGGAGCCATGGCATCTTGCTGTGCTTTCTGCATGGATTGGTAAGCTTCTTGCTGGAACTCTTCCTGGCGTTGTGCCATTTCCTGCAACTCTTTCTGACGTCTTTCTGCAATGTTCTTCGGCAGAGAGTCTTGCTCTGTGAGGAATGCCTGGTACTTTTTCTGGAATTCTTCGTTGGTGCGTTGCATCTCTTCCTGATATTCTTTGGACATGGCATCCAAATCAGCTTGTGCTTTGGTAAATTCAGGCATGACAGTGATCACTTCCTGTGAATTCATGTGAGCAAACTTTGCTTGTGCCATTGCTCCCAGCGGGAGAATGAACATAACGACGATAAGTGCGATTTTCTTTAGCATAATGTTTATTGTTTATTTGAATGATTATTCGTTGATTGGGTGCAAATATAGGTAAACTGAATGCAATACCCAAATAAGCACGCTTATTTTTGACTTTCAGCTGCGGGCGATGCCGTCCGTGGGAGGGCTGGTGCTAATTGGCGTACCCTAATTTTGCAAGCACTTCGTTGCTGATGTCGATGTCGGGCAGAGCAAAAATGATGCTTGAGGCGGAGGCACGGTCTATGACCATGGCATATCCTTTTCGGGTGGCTATCTCCTTGACTGCCTCGTAGATTGCATCCTGTATGGGTTGCATCAGGCTTTCGCGTTTCTTGTAGAGTTCGCCTTCGGGACCGAAGTATTTGCGGCGAAGATCGGCGGCCGATTTCTCTTTGGCTACAATCTCCTCTTCTCTCTTGCCGCGTTGCGTCTCGGAGAGGGAGGCTATTTGCGACTGGTAGTTCTGGTATAAGGTCTTGGCCTGTTCGGAAATCTTTTCCACTTCACTCTGCCATTGCCTGGATGCTTGTTCCAATTGCTGGTTGGCATTTTCGTATGCGGGAATATTCTTTAATATATATTCCATATCTATGAGCGCATACTCTTGCGCCCGGGCTGTCATGCCGATGGCAAGCAGTGTAACAAGGATAAATAAACTCTTCTTCATGATTCGCTTTCTTTTTTAATTGTCAATTATCAATTGTCAATTGTTTAAAACTCTTGTCCCAAGATGAAGTGGAACTGGCTACCGCCATATTGCGAGGCACCGAATACTTTGTCGAAACCGTAAGCCCAGTCGATACCCATCATACCAATCATCGGGAGGAAGATGCGGACACCGACACCGGCCGAACGCTTCAACTCAAACGGGTTGAACTTGTTGACTTCGTGCCAGGCGTTACCGGCTTCCACAAATGTTAACGCATAGATGCTCGTACTTGTTTCCAGCATCAGCGGATATCTCAATTCCAATCCAAGGCGGGTATAGGCATAACCTTCGCTGCCGTATGGGGTCAACGAGCTGTTCTCATAACCGCGGAGGGCGATGCTTTCCGTGGCGTATGTGGAGTAGCTTGTCATACCGTCGCCACCGACGTCGAATGTCTCGAACGGCGATTTCTTGTATTTGTTGTAGTGTCCCAACAAACCGAATTCCGCACGTCCCATGAGCACCGGAGTACGCTTCACGGATTGCCAGTCCATCAACGGAATATATACTTTGGATTTGAATTTCCACTTGTGGTATTCAATCCATTTGTGCATCTTGTTCACATCATCCTGACTGTTGGGGTTGTACTTGCTGTAATCTTTGCCGCTCAACAAAGAGTAGGGCGGAGTGATTTGTGCCGACAATGAGAATTCGGAACCGTAGGTCGGATAGATGGGGTTACCGATAGAACTGCGTGACAAAGTCAGGTTGAGGCTGAGGTTGTTGCACTTTCCGTCGGTCACGGGGAAGTATCTCCATTCGCTCAGGATATAGCGTTGGTAAGACAGCTCGGCAGAGAACTGGAAATAGTCATCGGGCCATTTCAGACGCTTACCGAACATCATTGCAAGTCCCCACATCTGGATGGATTTGTCGGGGTCGTAATAGTTCTCGTAGCTGTTGTAGTTGCCGTAGTTGTACATGCCGTAACCGTACATACCGCTATAATAGCTGTTGTAGTAGTTGTTGTAGTATGCCGAATTGTAGTATTGGCTACTGATGTCCGTCTGTCGGGAGTAGAAGGCCGATACAGAGAATGCGTTCGGACGCTTGCCGCCAAACCACGGGTCGAAGAACGAAATGCTATACGATTGGTAGTATTTGGCGTTGGTCTGGCCGCTGATGGTCAATGTCTGGCCGTCACCCTGCGGCAGGATGCCCCGGTAGTTTTCGCCCGGATGCAGCAGGTTGGCCAGTGAGAAGTTGGTGAACTTCAGACTCAGTTTACCGATGACACCCGTCTGTCCCCAACCGGCTGAAAACTCTACCTGGTCGTTGGCTTTGGAAACAAGGTCGTAGCCGATGTCCACCGTACCGTCTTCCGGCCGCGGTTGGATGTCGGGTTTGATTTGTTCGGGGTCGAAATGTCCCATCTGCTGGATTTCGCGCATGGAACGCATCAGGTCTTCACGACTGAACAGTTCGCCCGGACGGGTACGGAGTTCACGGCGTACCACGTTCTCATACAACCGGTCATTACCGTTGATGCTAACTTTGTTGATGGTTGCCTGACGGCCTTCATAGATACGCATTTCCAGGTCGATGGAGTCGCCCATGATGTTCACTTCCACCGGGTCGAGATTGTAGAACAGATAACCGTTGTTGTAGTAGAGATTGCCGATAGCGTCTTCATCGCTTACTGTGCGCTCTTCCAGCAATTTTTGGTTATATACATCGCCTTTTTTCATTTGGAGGAGATAGTCCAGTTGTTCGGACGGATAGAGAGTGTTGCCCACCCATGTCACGTTGCGGAGGTAGTATTTTTGGCCTTCTTCAATTTGCATGAAGACATCCACCGTGCGGTCATCGTAGGACTTGATGCTGTCTGCCACAATGATGGCGTCGCGATACCCTAGCTCGTTGTATTTATCGATAATCAGTTGCTTGTCCGCTTCATAGTTGTCTTCGATGAATTTCTTGGTGCGGAATATGTTGACAAGCTTGTTTTTTTCGTTGGTCTTCTTCATTACCCGTTTCAGTTTCTTGACCGTGAGAGCTTCGTTGCCCACAATGGTGATTTCGTGCACCTTCACTTTCTCTTTCTTGTCGATGTCGATGCCCACGATGATTTCATTTTTCTTGTCGGGGTCGTCTTTTTGGGTGATGATTACTTCAGCATTCTTGAATCCCTTGTCGTCATAGTAGCGTTTAATCAGGGTTTTGGCACGGTCCACCAGGTTGGGCGTAATCTGTCCGCCCTTAATCATGCCGATTCGGGTTTCCAAATCTTCGCGTTCCGACTTCTTTACGCCATTGTAGCGGATTTCTGATACACGCGGGCGCATGGTCAGGTGGATGGTCAGCCAGATTTTGTCACCTTCAATCTTGTCGGCTGTGATTTCCACATCCGAGAACAATCCGTGACGCCAATAGCGCTTGCAGGCTTGTGTGATTTCATCGCCCGGCACAGTGATGATTTGCTCCTTGGAGAGACCGGACAATCCGATAATCACATGGTCTTCG
Source organism: Bacteroides sp. (assembly GCF_029057325.1). Lineage (GTDB taxonomy): Bacteria > Bacteroidota > Bacteroidia > Bacteroidales > Bacteroidaceae > Bacteroides. Next base: position 59,961 of record NZ_JAICZW010000166.1, read on the forward strand.
TAGTTTGGGGTTCCTTCCACCTTGATGTCTGCTATTTCATACTTTTTCGGTGTTCCCGAATAGAGTATAACCGGTTTTTCTGTCTCATCGGTGTTGTTTATATCTTGTGCCGCACTTGTCAGTGCACAGCCGAAGAGGCAGATAAACGTTGCGAGTATGGAGAAAATACGATAGTGCATCTTTTTTATTTACTATTTTACTATTACTATGTTTACTATTTGGTGTGTCCGATGGCTCAACTGATTTGTTCACTGGTCTTTCCGAATCTGCGCTCACGTTTTTGATAGTCGCAAATGGCTTTGCAAAGCTCTTCTTCGCGGAAATCGGGCCAGTAGGTGTCACAAAAATAAAGTTCGGAGTAGGCGCATTGCCACAGCAGGTAATTGCTGAGCCGGATTTCTCCTCCGGTGCGTATCAGCAGGTCGGGGTCGGGCATGAAGTTTGTATCCATGTGGCGGGCAACTAATTCGCTGTCGATTTGCTCCGGTTTCAGCTCGCCTTTCTGCACCATTGTCGCAATTTGCCGGGTCGCTTCCGTTATTTCCCAGCGGGCGGAGTAGCTTAGTGCAAGTACCAGACACATTCCTGTGTTTCCGGCTGTGCGCGCGATGCAGTCATTCAGCCTTTGTTGTACGTTTTCCGGCAATTTTTGAATGTCTCCGATTATCCGGAAGCTGATGTTGTTCTTCATAAACGTTTCTTCTTCGATGGAGTTGAAAAGAAGCCCCATCAAGGCTGCCACTTCTTCCAAAGGGCGGTTCCAGTTTTCTGTGGAGAACGTGTATAAAGTCAGGTATTTGACACCCAGCTTGGCTGCTTCTTCCGCAATGATATGTACGGTTTCCGCACCCGCCTGATGTCCGTAGCTGCGTTCGTATCCACGCAGCTTGGCCCATCGCCCGTTGCCATCCATGATGATTGCCACGTGCCGGGGTATTCGGTTTGGATCTATTTCTTCTCTATATGACATTTTCAATCTTGTATTTCGAAACCCAGCCTGTTGAGGCGTCCGCGCCACACTTCATTCTTGGTACCGTTCCCGCCAAATATAACCCAGATGAAATCTCGTTTGTTTGCCGAAGCTACCGTCTTGTCTTTTGTAGGCTCTACAATGATAGAGTAAGCTCCTTTCTTATTGAAAGATTCGGGTAGCAGGAATTTACTTTCCGTCTTGTGCCATGCAATACCCGCAACGGATTGATAGATGGCGTCAAGCTCGCCTCCGAAACAATAGAATGTTCCGCCATAATACATAATGGCCGGATTTTCCATGCCCGGGCAGAACGTGTCGTATGCCGTGTTCGCCATGCTTGCCCATCCTTTGCCGTCCAGCGAGAACCAGGGCTCCGTCTCTTTTTCATTAGTCAAAGGCATTCCTACCAACACGACTTTCTCCACGCCATTGCCGGTATAAGAACGGGTGGTGGATATGTGCTCGACAGGAAAACCTGATGGAACTTTTTCAAGTATCACGTTCCCGGCTTCGTCTGTAGCTTTCTCCCAATTTTCCCCATCCATGCAGATGTTGAAATAATGTTCTCCTGCTATTTCTACAATGCCTGAGAAACGGCCGGTAAAACCATCGATAAGGGCAACGACATTGTCTCCCAATGTGGCAACTTCTTCCCAATCAGAACCGTTGGCAGAGGCGAATGTCTTTTGGCTTTCGGTCACAGCGTAAAGTTTATTATCGTATGTGATGATGGAAGTCAGTTTGGTTTCGGCGGGCAGGCCGGTGATGCTTGTCTCGCTCCAATTATAGTTGTCGGGGGCAGTTGATGTCTTGTAAGCGGTGGTATGGGAAGCATAGACCCATAACTCGTCTTTCAGGATAATCGCTTTTTGCTCACCGTTGTTCACCGCATTCGAGAACACATTGCCTTTGGTCTGCATGTCTGTCCAGACCAATGAGTCCGGGTCTTGTTGGTGTACATTGATTTTCAGTGTATATTCACGGACAGAGATGCCATCGGCCGCATGTACTTTGAATTTCATGCCGTTGTCTGTGTTCATTGCCGGTCGCAAGTCCATGGCATTGGCGGTGTTTACAACGGTATCGGTAGGCGAGCCGGAAGTGACCCATCCTGTGACGGTCATAGTCGTAATCAGAATGCTATCTATGAGGGTGTCTGCACCGATGGCCAAGGAGTCTCTATTATAGATAAGCCTGTTGAGCTGGTCGATTGTAAATGTGTAGTCCACACCATAGATGGTATCAATAGCGAACGCATGTAATGTCGCATCGGAACTGAATTCGTAGGTGTTATCAGAGTCAAGGCATGAGCTTATCACCACCGACATGACAAGAAAACTCGCAATTACTGATAGAAACTTTATTCTCATTTTGAAAGTTAGTGTTTATTTACAAGTTGCAAAAATAGGAACATTTTTCTCGATAAATAGCATTGCAGGCAAGTTTTATATAAAATTATAGATAAAAGGGCTGTTTTTCTTGATAAAAAAGCCCTGAAATGAGGCTATTGCTCGTTGCTGACGGCCTTGTAATGACGAAAACTTCTGCCGAAAGCCGGTTCGATGTCGAAAGATATTTTGTCACTTATTTCAGGGGATTTAACACCGGAATGAAGCAAAACAGGCGATTCCTCTACATAGATTTCATCCCATAAGCCGGCGTTGATGAATGATTGCAGCAGGGTGCTTCCGCCTTCCACCAATAGTGATTGCAGGCCGCGTGCATGGAGTGTGGTCATGATTTGCGGCAGGATGTCTTGTCCGTAGTCTATCGGGAGGAACACGGTGTTGGGCAGTGACTCGTGCGCTTTTTCAGTGAAAACGAGGGTTGGGACACTGCCGTCGAAAAGGTGCAGGTCAGGCGACAGCTTTTGTTCCCGATCCAAGACGATGCGTACCGGCGAACGGCCGTACCAGTGGCGGACGGTCAGGCTGGGATTGTCTAGTTCGGCGGTGCGGGTCCCTACCAGGATGGCGCTGTGCTCTGCCCGCTTTTTATGTACCAGCATGGAGGTCAACGGGGTGGAGAGGATGACCGGGGTGCCTCCTTCACGCGAAATGTCCATGTATCTGTCTGCCGATTCCGCCCATTTCAGGGTGATGTAGGGGCGTTGCTGCGTGTGGAAGGTGATGAAACGGCGGATGAGCTGCCGGCACTCTGCTTCCAGCACACCTACAATGACTTCACGTCCGGCATCTCGCAGCTTCCGGATGCCCCGTCCTGCCACTTTGGCAAAGGGATCGCTGCATCCGATGACGATGCGGGGAATCTGTTTTTCGATGATTAAGTCTGCGCAGGGAGGAGTCTTGCCGTAGTGCGAACAGGGCTCCAGGCTGACATAGATGGTAGAACGCTTCAGCAACGAGGCGTCTTTTACAGAACGGATGGCGTTGACCTCGGCGTGTGCCTCTCCGCAACGCACGTGATAACCTTCGCCGATGATTTTCCCATCACAAACAATAACTGCTCCCACCATGGGATTGGGGGCTGCGTCGCATCGGGCGTTTTGTGCCAGCTGGATGCAGCGTCGCATGTAGATTTCTTCTTGCATAGTTTTTCTCTTTTTTTGTCAGTCGTGCGAATGCTCCGATTTACCTTACTTTTTATTCGCGTTTTGTCTGCACCCTGTCAGGGCCTATCTTTCTTCGGACGTTCTTCGGATGTTCTTCGGTCTATAGACATGGAGAATGTCCGAAGAACGTCCGAAGAATATACGAAGCAAAACAGGCTTTGACACGATTCAGATACCTTCCCCGGAGAAGAAAAACTTATCGCCGGATGAAATAATCCGAATCTTGGGCTTGGCATAAATCAAAACAAATGATTACTTTTGCGCCCGATTTATGCACAATACTGATGACTGTTGCCATTTCCTATATCCGTACCACTTTGCGAGGCTGCTATTCCGCAAGCGAAGCGGCAAACCTTTCCCGCATTGTCTGTTGCGAGATGCTGGGACAGCGCACTATTGATTATTATTTGGGCAAAGATATAGCTTTATCTCCAAAAGAAGAAAAAGATTTGGAAGGCATTCTTCGCCGTCTGTGTAATTTTGAGCCGATACAGTATGTGCAGGGGACGGCGCGCTTTCTGGGGCGCGACTTTCGTGTGGCGCCTGGTGTCTTGATTCCCCGTCCCGAAACGGAAGAACTGGTGGAGGGGATGTTGAAGGAGATTCCGGCAACTTGCCGCATTCTTGATATAGGTACGGGAAGCGGTTGCATTGCCGTAACTTTGTCTAAAGAGTTGCCAGAGTCGCAAGTCACGGCTTGGGATGTCTCCGAAGCGGCACTTGCGCTTGCCGTTGAAAACAATCGCCTGCTGCAAGGCACTGTCCGCTTTGTGCAGCGAGATGTGCTGACCTGGCACCCTGCTGTGGACGAGCGCTTTGACGTGATTGTCAGCAACCCGCCCTACGTCACGGAAACCGAGAAACGGGAGATGGAACGGAACGTTTTGGATTGGGAACCGGCGTTGGCGTTGTTTGTGCCTGATGCCGATCCGCTTCGTTTCTATCGTCGCATCGGGGAATTGGGACGGGAGATGTTGGCGGAGGGCGGTAAACTCTATTTTGAAATCAACCGGGCATTCGGGGAAGCCACAGCCGCGATGCTTCGCGGACAAGGCTATGCGAATGTCCTTATACGAAAAGATATTTCCGGCAATGACCGGTTTGTAATTGCAGAACGATGACAGAAATGACAGAAACAGAAGCCCTGAATCGGGTGGCGGCGTATTGCTCTACGGCAGAACACTGCCGTGCGGAGATTGCAGAGAAGCTGCAACGCTGGGGCATCGCATTCGATGCCATAGAACGTATTCTCAACCATTTGGAACAGGAAAAGTACTTGGATGAAGAGCGCTATTGCCGTGCGTTTATTAACGACAAATACCGTTTTGCCAAATGGGGCAAGGTGAAAATCGGGCAGGCGTTCCAATTGAAGAAAATCTCTCCGTTTGTTTACCGGCCCTTTTTGGAAGAGATAGATGAGGAAGAATACCTCTCTAATCTTCAAAAGTTGCTGGCGGCAAAACGGAAAAGTGTTCATGCAGAGAATGAATACGAGTTGAATGGCAAATTGGTCCGTTTTGCGTTGAGTAGGGGATTTGAGATGAAAGATATACGCCGTTGTATGGATGTTCTTGATGAAAATGATGAATTGGAATAAAAAATATCGGCTTTCTCTTTTTTATTTTCGTTCTGTTTCCGTATTTTTGTGCCATAATTATCATAATAGTTAGTGTGCTATGAAAACTTTAGAAAAGTTGTTTGCAGAGAAGTTGCTGAAGATAAAGGCGATAAAACTACAGCCGGCTAATCCATTTACTTGGGCGTCCGGGTGGAAATCTCCGTTTTATTGCGATAATCGCAAGACTCTTTCTTATCCTTCTCTTCGTAATTTCGTGAAGATTGAAATTACGCGTCTGATTTTGGAACGTTTCGGACAGGTGGATGCCATTGCCGGTGTGGCAACGGGTGCTATCCCGCAAGGTGCATTGGTGGCCGATGCATTGAACCTGCCGTTTGTATATGTGCGCTCTACTCCGAAAGATCACGGATTGGAGAACTTGATTGAGGGCGAGCTGCGTCCCGGCATGAAAGTGGTAGTGGTAGAAGATTTGATTTCTACGGGAGGAAGCAGCTTGAAGGCGGTGGATGCCATTCGTCGTGACGGTTGCGAGGTCATTGGTATGGTAGCTGCCTATACCTATGGTTTCCCGGTTGCCGAGAAAGCGTTTAAGGAAGCCAAAGTTCCTTTGGTGACATTGACCAACTATGAGGCTGTGTTGGATGTAGCGTTGCGCACAGGCTATATCGAGGAGGAAGATGTGGATACCTTGAACGAATGGCGTAAGGACCCCGCACATTGGGATGCTGGAAAATAAGCATTGTTTTTATACATGTATATAGTATGACAAAAGAACCGTTCGGAAGGAGTGTGTCCGAATCGTTCTTTTGTCTTTTTTTATAATAGATTGAATTATGACGAAATTTGAAAGTGGGGTCAAGTTCATACATGCTCCCCAAAATGCTGTTTATGAAAAACTTTCCGACCTGAGCAATTTGGAGAAGGTGAAAGGGCGTTTGCCGGAAGACAAAGTGAAAAATCTGAATTTCGATGCTGATAGCCTGACCGTAGAGGTGCCTCCCGTGGGGAAGATCACTCTGCAAATTGTGGAGAAGGAGCCATGCAAGTGCATCAAGTTTGCCACTACTTCTTCGCCGCTGCCATTCAATCTGTGGATACAAATAGTGCCTGTTGCCGATGCGGAGTGCAAGATGAAGCTGACCATCGGCATGGAGCTGAATCCGTTTATGAAGACAATGGTGCAGAAGCCGTTGCAAGAGGGGTTGGAAAAAATGGCGGATGTGCTGGCCATGATACAATATTAGTTTAATTATTCAACATGAAACTTTGGGAAAAATCCGTTCAGGTAAATAAGGACATTGAGCGCTTCACGGTAGGACGTGACCGTGAATTGGATCTCTATTTGGCGAAGTATGACGTGTTAGGCTCTATGGCGCATATCACGATGCTCGAAAGCATCGGCTTGCTGACTAAAGAGGAGCTGGCCCAACTGCTTGCCGAGTTGAAGGCAATTTATGCGGTAGCAGAACGTGGGGAGTTTGTCATAGAAGAAGGTATAGAAGATGTGCATTCGCAGGTGGAGCTGATGCTGACGCGCAAGTTGGGCGATGTGGGCAAGAAGATTCACAGCGGCCGCTCACGCAACGACCAGGTGTTGCTCGACTTGAAACTTTTCACCCGTGCGGAACTGAAAGAAATAGCGGAAGCGGTGGAACAATTGTTCCATGTATTGGTGATGCAGAGTGAGCGTTATAAGGATGTGTTGATACCGGGATATACCCATTTGCAGATTGCCATGCCATCCTCTTTCGGACTCTGGTTTGGTGCATACGCCGAGAGTTTGGTGGATGATATGCTCTTTTTGCAGGCAGCCTTCAAGATGTGTAACCGCAATCCGTTGGGATCGGCTGCCGGATATGGCTCTTCTTTCCCGCTGAACCGTACGATGACAACCCGTCTTTTGGGTTTCGATTCGATGAATTACAATGTGGTTTATGCGCAAATGGGACGTGGCAAGATGGAGCGTAACGTGGCGTTTGCGTTGGCAAGCATTGCGGGTACTGTTTCTAAACTGGCGTTTGATGCCTGTATGTTCAACAGCCAGAACTTTGGCTTCGTGAAATTGCCGGACGATTGTACTACCGGTTCCAGCATCATGCCACATAAGAAGAATCCGGATGTCTTTGAATTGACCCGTGCCAAGTGCAACAAATTGCAATCGTTGCCCCAGCAAATCATGATGATAGCCAATAACCTTCCTTCCGGTTACTTCCGTGACTTGCAAATTATTAAGGAGGTGTTCCTTCCGGCATTCCAGGAACTGAAAGACTGCTTGCAGATGACAACTTACATCATGAACGAGATGAAGGTAAACGAGCATATCCTTGACGATGAGAAATACCTGCTGATTTTCAGTGTGGAGGAGGTGAACCGTTTGGCACGTGAAGGAATGCCTTTCCGTGATGCCTATAAAAAGGTAGGGTTGGACATTGAAGCCGGAAACTTCTCCCACAACAAGGAGGTGCACCATACACATGAGGGCAGCATCGGGAATCTTTGCAACCCTGAAATCACGGCTCTGATGCAAAGTGTGGTGGAAGGCTTTAATTTTGCCACAATGGAAACCGCAGAACAGGCGCTGTTGGGGCGGTAAAAAACTGAACTCTACTTCGGAATTTAATTTGTTTAAAAAAAATTTGGCTGGAACGGGAAAACTATCTATCTTTGCACCCGTTCTCCAAATGCGGAAATAGCTCAGTTGGTAGAGCATAACCTTGCCAAGGTTAGGGTCGCGAGTTCGAGTCTCGTTTTCCGCTCTCTCTTTTATCGAGGATGCTCGAATGGTGGAATCGGTAGACACGAGGGACTTAAAATCCCTTGGCCATTGCGGCTGTGCGGGTTCAAGTCCCGCTTCGAGTACG
>NZ_JAICZW010000167.1 GCF_029057325.1 Bacteroides sp.
GATACAAGGTTATTTATTTGTTCTAATCTCAAAGTTCCCTCTATTTTATAAGTCCCTTTTTAATATATTTTTGTGAATCAGTGTGCTGTTGGGATTTGTTACGTTTTTTTTATTTCTTCTTATCTGGTATGGAAACAAGCGATTCTTGGCGATTACAAAATACAACGTGCCAGTAATTACAAAATGATAGTTTGCTGAAGTGGCGGTAGCTGAAAAATACTGTCTGATTTTCAACCGGAATTCCTTTGAATTTTGTATTTTTGCCGATTGTTTAGATAATTCAAAAAAACTTTAAAAGCAAAATAAAATGGCAGTAGAATTAAAAAACCTGACCAAACGTAGTGAGAACTACTCTCAGTGGTACAACGAGTTGGTGGTAAAAGCCGATTTGGCAGAGCAATCGGCAGTGCGAGGCTGTATGGTAATCAAACCTTACGGGTACGCTATTTGGGAGAAGATGCAGCGTCAGTTGGATGATATGTTCAAGGAAACGGGACACGTTAACGCTTATTTTCCCTTGCTTATTCCGAAATCCTTTCTGAGTCGCGAGGCGGAACATGTGGAAGGCTTTGCCAAAGAGTGTGCCGTGGTGACACATCACCGCTTGAAGAACGACCCGAATGGCAACGGGGTGATTGTGGATCCGGAAGCCAGACTGGAGGAAGAATTGATTATCCGTCCTACTTCCGAAACCATCATTTGGAATACCTATAAGAATTGGATTAACTCTTACCGTGATCTGCCTATCCTGTGCAACCAGTGGGCGAATGTGATGCGTTGGGAGATGCGTACACGCTTGTTCCTTCGTACAGCCGAATTCTTGTGGCAAGAAGGACATACGGCGCATGCTACCTGTGAGGAGGCTGAGGAAGAGGCGATAAGAATGCTGAATATCTATGCTGAGTTTGCCGAGAAATACATGGCAGTGCCTGTGGTAAAAGGCGTGAAATCTGCCAACGAACGTTTCGCCGGTGCGCTTGATACCTATACCATCGAAGCGATGATGCAGGATGGAAAGGCATTGCAGAGCGGCACTTCCCACTTCTTGGGACAGAACTTCGCCAAGGCGTTCGATGTGCAGTTTGTCAATAAGGATAACAAGTTGGAATATGTGTGGGCTACTTCCTGGGGTGTTTCCACTCGTCTGATGGGTGCGCTGATTATGACTCATTCCGATGACAACGGTCTGGTGCTTCCGCCCCATTTGGCTCCTATTCAGGTGGTCATTGTTCCTATTTATAAGAATGCGGAAATGCTTGCCAAGATTGACGAGAAGATTGCGGGCATCGTTGCCAAGCTGAAGTCAATGGGTATCTCCGTGAAGTATGACAACGCCGACAACAAGCGTCCGGGCTTTAAGTTTGCCGACTATGAGGTGAAGGGTGTTCCTGTACGTTTGGTGATGGGAGGACGTGATTTGGAGAACAATACGATGGAAGTGATGCGTCGCGATACACTGGAGAAGGAGACACGCTCTTGCGAAGGCATCGAGGAGTATGTAAAGGATTTGCTCGAAGAGATTCAGGCAAACATCTACAAGAAGGCGCTTGATTATCGCAACAGCCGTATTGTCAGTGTGGATAGCTACGATGAATTTAAGGAGAAAATCGAAGAAGGCGGTTTCATTCTGGCGCATTGGGACGGTACTGTCGAAACAGAAGAGAAAATCAAGGAAGAGACCAAAGCGACCATCCGTTGCGTTCCGATGGATTCCTTCATCCCGGGTGACAAAGAGCCGGGCAAGTGTATGGTTACCGGTAAACCTTCCGCTTGTCGGGTGATTTTTGCACGCTCTTATTAATGAAGAGTTAAGGTATAGGAAACCATTGGCTGCCGATACAGGCCGAAAATAGAAAATCCTCCTGTCGCATCAGAACGGCAGGAGGATTTTTTGTCTTTAAAGCAGGCTTCTTCTTTATTTTTTCAGCCATTTATTCAGCCATTCGAAGAAGGTGCGTTGCCACAACACGCCGTTCTGAGGCTTCAATACCCAATGGTTTTCGTCCGGGTAGATTAGCAGTTCGGCGGGGACGCCACGCATGATGGCGGCATCGAAAGCGGCCATTGCGTGGTTGGCAAGGATGCGGAAGTCTTTCTCTCCGTGGATGCAGAGGATGGGAGTGTCCCATTTATCCACAAATTTGTGCGGAGAGTTGGCAAAAGTACGTTGTGCCGTGGCGTTGTCCTTTTCCCAGTAAGCGCCGCCCATGTCCCAGTTGGCAAACCATTTTTCTTCGGTTTCCAGGTATTGCATTTCCATATTGAAGATACCGTCGTGGGCGATGAATGCCTTGAAGCGTTTGTCGTGGTGTCCGGCAAGCCAATAGACGGAGAAACCTCCGAAGCTGGCTCCCACGCAGCCCAGACGATCGTTGTCAACGAAAGGTTCTTTCGCTATTTCATCGATGGCGGTGAAGTAGTCTCTCATGCACTGGCCGCCGTAGTCGCCGCTGATGGCTTCGTTCCACTCTACGCCGAAGCCCGGAAGACCACGACGGTTGGGGGCCACGATGATGTAATCGTTGGCAGCCATAATCTGAAAGTTCCAACGGTAGCTCCAGAACTGGCTGACCGGACTTTGCGGACCGCCTTCGCAGAAGAGCAGGGTGGGGTACTTCTTGTTCGGGTCGAATTGCGGAGGATAGATGACCCATGTCAGCATCTGCTTGCCGTCGGTGGTCTTCATCCAGCGTCCTTCCACTTTGCCCATTTCCAGTTGGTCGTAGATTTGCTTGTTCTCGAAGGTGAGTTGCTTGACGGGGTAGATTTCTTCCACCGGTTTGTCGCTGCTGCAAGTGTTGTAGGCATTGGTGCCGAATGCGCAGACGGGGAAGGGCTTGCTGTCCAGTTGTCCGATGGAGAAGATTTCGTCTCCCATGGACATGGAGTGACGTTTGGCAATCAGGTTGTTTCCGCACAGGGCAATCGAAGCGTAGTCGTACATGCCGTTGGTCAGCTGGTAAATCTGCCGATTGTCTTCCAGAGCGATGTTGTAGATGTGGGTTCTTCCGTGCCATACGCCTAAGAAGAAGATGCTTTGCGAATCCTTGTTCCACAAGAAAGCATCCACGTTGGAGTCGAATGCCTGGCTGATGAAGCGTTTTTCGCCGGTGGCGCGGTCCATTACGCAGAGGCGGTTCTGGTCGGCCTCGTAGCCATCGCGTTCCATACTTTGCCAAGCGATGTATTTGCCGTCAGGCGAGTATTGCGGGTTGGTGTCGTAGCCCGCCATTTCGTCTTTGCCGTCCGATGCCTTTGCATGCTGTTTGCAGAGGTTGACGAAGCCGCCTTTCTCCACATCGTATTCATAAATGTCCGAGTCGGTGGAGATGGCGTAGGCAAGTCCGGTCTTCATGCGGCAGGTGAAGGCTATTTTGTCCGATGCCGGACTCCATGCCAGTTGCTCGATGCCGCCGAAGGGCTTCATCGGGCTTTCGTAGGGAAGTCCTTCCAGAATATCTTTCACATGGCTGATGGCGTTGCCGTCAAAGTCGGCGACAAAAGGATGAGGGGCGGTGGTGGTCCATTCGTCCCAGTGCTTATACATCAGGTCGGTGATTATGACGCCGGTTGCCTTGGGCAGGTCGGGATGCTTGTCGGCTGTGCTCTGCACAGTTTTGACCTGTGCGATGAAAAGCAGTTTCTTTCCGTCGGGTGAGAAAGAGAATCCTTCGATGTCCCCATCATATTGGGTCAATTGCTTGCGGCCTGTTCCGTCGGGATTCATTTCCCACACCTGGCTGCTGCCGCTCTCGTTGCAGAGGAAAGCGATTTTTTTGCCCTCCTTGAACCATACCGGCTGGCTTTCCTGCCAAGCGTCGCGGGTGATTTGCCGGTTTTCGCTGCCGTCCGCATTCATCACAAACAATTCATTGTTGCTTTTATTTTGCGGCACGCTGTAGTAGGCTACCGAGTAGGCAATCTGCTTCTCGTAGGGCGATACGGCGACGCTGCAGATGCGTCCCATGGCCCAAAGCGCTTCGGGAGTCATGCGCTTGCCTTCAAT